>DATGCC010000805.1:0-3991 GCA_035312345.1 Rhodothermales bacterium | reverse complement strand
AAGGCAAGGCAAAAGAGCAACAGCCCCGGAATGACTTCTTCGAGCGCGTCTGGGATGTCGTCGCGGAAATTCCCGTCGGCAAGGTGACGACCTATGGGCACATTGCCGAACACCTGGGGGCGAAGAGCGCGGCTCGTACCGTCGGGTGGGCGATGAATGCGGCAGCAGGGACGGGGCTCCCGGCGCACCGCGTCGTTAACCGCTTCGGTGCATTGTCAGGCAAGATACATTTCGGCGGGCCGCACATCATGGAAGATTTGCTACGTAGCGAAGGCATCACGTTCACCGAAGACGGCTGCGTGGATATGGGCAAGCACCTGTGGGTGCCAGGGGAGTAATCAATCGTCGGGAAAGATGCTCCGCTGATGCGTCTCTACGATGTAGCCAACGCTTCCAGCGCTTCCCAGAAGTGGGGGAAAGACACGGTAGCGCAGTCGGCCCCCGTGATGGTGGTAGTGCCTTCCGCAACCAGCCCTGCCACACCCATCGCCATTGCAATGCGGTGATCGTCGAAGGCATCCACCGTCGTACCTTTCAGCGCGGTGCCGCCCGTGATGGCAAGGCCGTCCTCGAAAGCTTCGACCTCGGCTCCGAGCGCGCGCAGGTTCTGCTCCATCGCGGCGATGCGGTCGGTTTCCTTGACCCGTAGTTCGGCGGCGTCGCGGATTTCGGTGCGGCCCTCGGCGCAGGCTGCCGCCACCGCCAGGACAGGAATCTCGTCAATCAAATTGGGAATGAGCAGGCCATCGACCGTGACGCCATGCAGCGGAGCCGGACGCACCGTCAGGTCGGCCAGCGGTTCGCCGCCCTCTTCGCGCTCAAACTCAATGGTGATGTCGGCCCCCATGGCGCGGAGCACATCTAGCAAGGCACTGCGCGACGGGTTGAGTCCGACGCCGGGCAAGAACACCTCGCCCTCCGGCACAATCGAACCGGCCACCAGGAAAAATGCAGCCGCTGAGAAATCACGCGGCACCGTCCAGGTACGCGCTTCAATAGAGCGGCCTTGCTGCACCGTCAGGTGGCGGGCGTCGCCCATCTGGAACACATCCAGGCCCAGCATGCGCTCGGTGTGGTCGCGGGAGGGGAGGGTTTCGATGACCGTCGTTTCGCCCTCCGCAAAGAGCCCGGCCAGCAGCACACACGATTTCACCTGCGCCGACGGCACCGGCAGCGCATATTCGATGCCATGCAGCGCTTGCCCGCCCGTAATGCGGATGGGCGCGTGGCCGTCTTCCAGGTTGATGACGGCACCCATCTCGCGGAGCGGGTCGGCGATGCGGCCCATCGGACGGCTGCTGAGGGAGGCGTCGCCGGTGAGAACGCTGTCGAATGGTTGGCCGGCGAGGAGGCCCGCCAGTAGCCGCATGGCGGTGCCAGAGTTGCCACAGTCGAGCGGGGCGTCGGGGGGGAGCCAGCCGTGCAGCCCTTTACCTTCCACATGGAGGATGCCATGCTTTTCGCGGATCTCAATACCCAGTTGCCGCAGGCACGCCAGCGTCGATTGTGGGTCCGCCGAGGCAGGGTAGTTGCGAATTTCGGAAGCGCCGTCCGCCAGCGCCGCCAGCAGGGCTGTCCGGTGGGCGATGGATTTGTCAGCGGGCAGATCGACCGTTCCGTCGAGCCGTTGTGTCTGTTGAACTGTTTGGGTCATAGATGTTGGGAATTGGGAATTAGGAAATGGGAAATGGTTGAGGGAAAGTCCCAATAACCAATTTTCATTTTCCAATTCCTGACCTACCAGACCGGTGTTTGATCGGAAGGGGCTACGGGGAAGTTGTCCAGCACGGTTCGTAGCAGGGCTTGCTTTTCGTCCCATTGCAGAAAGGCGTAGCGGAAACCGTTAATCGCAATCTCGCGGAGCTGCGCGGCTGTCACGCCGCAATGCTCGTAGACAAGCCACAGTTCATCTGTCACCGTGGTGCGGCTGAAGAGGCGGTTGTCGGTGTTGATGGTGATGGGGATGCCTGCCTGCACGTAGCGTGTCAGCGGGTGGGCCTCATAGCTCGGCACCACGTGCGTCTGCACGTTGCTCGTCGGGCAGATTTCGAGCGGGATCTGATGATCGACGAAATACTGCATCAGGTCGGGGTCGCGCTCCAGTGTGATGCCGTGGCCGATGCGGTGAGCGTTGCAGTAAAAAACGGCCTGATGAATCGACTCCGGCCCCCACGACTCACCCGCATGGCACGTCAGGTTGAGCAGGTTGTTGCGGGCATAATAAAAAGCGTGCAGGTGGTGTTTCGGCGGGTTGCCCGCTTCGCCGCCTGCCAGATCGTAGGCTACGACGCCACGTTTGTGATAGGCTACCGCCAACTCTGCCTGCCGCAACGACGCACTCTCATAGCGGTCTCGCAGGCCACAAATGATGAGCGAGGTGCGGATGTCGAAGTCCTTTTCGGCCTGCCGCAGCCCGTCCAGTACAGCATCATTAACCTGTTCTAGCGTCAACCCTTCCTCGGTGTGGAGGATTGGGGCGTAGCGCACTTCGAGGTAGCGGACGTTTTCGCGGGCGTTGTCTTCGGCCAGTTCGTACGCAATGCGCCGGAGCGCTCCGCGCGTTTGCATCATCGGGATCGAATAGCGAAACCAGGCCAGATAGGCCTCCAGTGTTTCAGATTGGTCAATCTCTTTGAGAATGGTCTCCAACCCTTCGACCGAGTCAGCAGGGAGTAGGTTGCGTTTGTCTTCCTGCCGGGCAATGTCGAGCAGCGTTTCCAGGCGGAGTGAGCCGTCGAGGTGGCAATGGAGTTCGGCTTTGGGCCAGGACAGGATATCGTCGTGAGTGAGATCGGGGGATGTATCGGTAGGGGGCATGAAATCCTTTGGAAGATATAGCGCGAGCCGATCTGCCAGGGCGTGTGGGCATTGAGCCTGAGAAAGCGAATGCGCGGTCTATGTTGTACAGATCAAGGCGTTTAGCGCGTTCGATGCAGCGCATCGGGCGAGATCAACAACGACGAGAGGCACCAAACAGGACCGCAGGCGCGACGCACGGTAATGGTCCACACGTCCTAGGTGGCTGCACTGGCGTTCATGTAAACAGGGAAAGCGTTATTTTAGCAGACGGTGTCAGGGCAAACCCGTCGCGCCGATGGCTGTTTCAGGCATGGTTTTTTTGGAACACGCTCTGCAACGGATCGTTTTGATGCTCTGCATGAGGGAACTGCTCTTTTGGGCGGAATCCGCTCTCGTACACAATGCCCTTATCTCCTTTACACCTTCTACGGTGACAGCCATGGGTGGCTTAGGCCCTTTCGAGATTATTCTCATCTTTCTTGTCATCTTGCTCATCTTCGGTGCCAAGCGCATTCCGGAGATCGCCCGCGGCCTTGGCAAAGGCATCCGCGAATTCAAGGATGCCACCAATGAAATCAGCCGCGAGTTGACGATGGATGACCATTCCAACCGCATCCAGTCGCCCCGCCAGGGCGAGCCAATGGCGCGTCCGCAGCAGCAATACCAGGCTCCGGCTCCGCCGCCCCAGCCCGAATCGAAGCCACCTGCCGAAGAGCCATCGCAGCAAGCGTCATAAGCGGTGGCGCAGAGAGGACCCGGCGGGTCCTCTCGACCGGATGCATCACCTAGCAAGCCGCATCATCCTATATTGACAACATGAGCTATCCCACGTTTGCCGACGCCCGACAGGCGTTGGACAACGAAGAGACCAGTTGCGAAGCGCTGGTCTCTTCTTTTTTATCGACGATCGAAGCCGACAATGAGCGGCTCAATATTTTTCTGGATGTGGACGACGAAGGCGCGCTCCACCACGCCCGCTACCTCGACAGCCGCCGCGCCAAAGGCGACGACCGTCCGCTCGCTGGTCTGATCCTGGCTGTCAAAGATGTGATCTGCATCAAGGGGCGGCAGGTGACCTGTGCCTCGCACATCCTCGAAAACTTCGAGTCGCTCTACGATGCCACCGCCATCGAACGCCTGCGCGACGCGGGAGCTATTTTCATCGGCAAGACCAACTGTGATGAGTTTGCGA
>DATGCC010000804.1:0-2666 GCA_035312345.1 Rhodothermales bacterium | reverse complement strand
TTGGCGGGTCGGCTGGGTCGTGCGGGTCGTTTGCATGTGCGTCGTCATTTTACGTGGGACATTGTGGCCGAGGCCTTTGAGCAGATCTATACGTCGCTACCTCTGTGGGAAAAAGATCCTAAAGCTGAATCTGTCTTTTCGGTGTAGGTCACGCCAGAAGGATAATCGCTAATGTCATTAAAGTTACAGGCTCCTGTTTTTTGAGATGGACCGCCTGTAGCGCAGTGTCGTAGAGGGAGCAGCAGATGTGTCCAATGCCCTGTTGCCGAGCGTCTTACAACCGGAGTGCGTCTCTATGACCATCATTCTCACCATCGACCTGTCGCCCTGGTCTGCCTACAGCGGAGGGGCACAGCGCTCGACGCACAACCTCGCCACCGCCCTCGCGCGGCGTGGGCATGAGGTTGCGGTGGTCTTCACCAAACCGCCATGGGAGCACGTTGAGGTGCCCGATGGTCTTGCCTATGATCTGCACTGGGCAACTTTTTTCGGAGTTAAGAGCCGCCGTAAAGCTCCCCTACGTCCGCTTAACGCCTTTTCGGTGGCCCGCGTGGTGAAGAGCTTGCTCGACGAGGATCAACTCACGGTCGTCCACAGCAACGGCGAGGAGGGCGGCCTCATCCATCGCCTGCGCCCTCAGCACCGCTTCGGCTTCGTCGCCACACCCCGGCACCCGCGCTACCCAGATATGTTGCTCAACAACGAGCATCTCTCGCCGCTTCAAAAGCTCTGGCTTGCAGCCACAGAGGGTAAATACCTGATGCAGGGTTATGCGGTGCGGCACGCCGACCTCTGCGTACCTCCCAGCCACTTCGCCGCCTCGCTCGTCCAACAAGCCTACGGCATCCCCGACGACCGCCTCCGCGTAATTCCCAACGGCGTGCCCGAAGAATTCCTCCCCTACGCGCACGACGAGGATGCGGCGCAGGCCGGCCCGCTGGTCTTCTTCGGTCGCTTCGAGCCGACGAAGGGGGGTGATACGCTTGTGGAGGCGCTGGGGCTTCTGGGCACGGAGGCTCCTCGTACGCTCTTGATTGGCCGGGGTGCAGAGGAGAAGGCGTTGTTGCGACAGGTGGAGCGTTTGGGGTTGGGTGGTCGTGTGGAGGTGTTGCCGTGGATGACGCACGAAGCGTTGGCGGAGGTGCTCACCTCGGCACGGATGGCCGTGCTGCCCTCGCGCCTAGAGAATTTTAGCCTCGCTGTCTTAAGTGCCATGGCGGTGGGCACGCCCGTCATTAGTACATACGTGGGGGGATCACCGGAAATCATCGAGGACGGTGCGACGGGGTTGCTGGTGGAGCCGGATGCGCCGGAGGCGTTGGCGGAGGCGATAGGTCGGTTGTTGCGGGATAGGTCGTTGGCGGGTCGGCTGGGTCGTGCGGGTCGTTTGCATGTGCGTCGTCATTTTACGTGGGACATTGTGGCCGAGGCCTTTGAGCAGATCTATACGTCGCTGCCTGTCTGGAAGGACCAGGCAAAAACATCGCTGGCTGCTATCTGAGTTTTCTTTCCGGTCTTATCCCCAAGATGGATCCCGGCAAAATTTTTTAGGGCGTTCTGTTACTTCTTTCTACTGAGCTGCGGCTTTATCTAATCTTGCAGGAAAGACCGAGAATAAAGCACTAAGGAAGGCATATGAGGATGGGGTGAAATTCCAGGGTTTTAAAGGTGGAATATGCGCAGGAGGCATCGCATAACGAACCTACCTCATAGCCTTTCCGTTGAGAAAGCCGTAACGTCCAGCAGGTTAACCTGATTAAAAGGCATGCCTTGCGACGTACTTTTTTTCTGAACAGTACGGGACCGCCAGCATTCTCACGCTCTCCATGCTTTTGGTCCGCTCGTCTGTCCTATAGTCAGATGCCTGCGGAAGCATACTCATCAATGAATACAGGTGTCATGCACCCAGGCACGGCTGATGAACTTTCCCGCCGCCACCCCGCATTGGTGGGCCAGCGCATTGCGCTCTTCACGGGTGCGTACAACCATATTGCCGATGGCGTCTCGCTGACGCTCAACCGGCTCGTCGCCTACCTCGAAGCACACGGAGCCGAGGTGCTGGTCTTTGGACCCACGATCGATAACCCGCCGGTGGATCACGTCGGCACGCTGGTGTCTGTACCCAGCTTTCTCTTTCCGGGTCGCCACGATTATCCCGTCTCTGTGGGGCTCACGCCGAGGGTCCGCAAACGCCTGAAAGCCTTTGACCCGACGCTTGTCCACATTGCCACGCCGGACTTTCTGGGCCGCAGCGCCATCGTATGGGCTGGTCGTCGCAATATTCCCGTAGTGGGTTCCTATCACACCCACTTCAGCTCCTATTTCAAGTATTACCGCATGACGATGTTCGAGCGTCCGCTGTGGTTTTATATGCGGTGGTTCTACGGGCGATGCAAGCATACGTATGTGCCCAGCGAATCGATGATGGATGTGCTACAGTCGCACGGCATCACCGAGGGGTTGCGGCTGTGGGAGCGCGGCGTCGAGACGGATCTGTTCAAGCCGGAGCGGCGGTCGCTGGCCTGGCGGCGGGCACTCGGCGTGAAGGACGATGAAGTCATCGTTTCGTACGTAGGGCGCATCGTGTGGGAAAAGGGGCTGCACGTTTTTGCCGACGTAATCGAATCGCTCCAGGCACGCGGCATCCCGCACCGTGCCATGATGGT
>DATGCC010000803.1:0-12462 GCA_035312345.1 Rhodothermales bacterium | reverse complement strand
TACGCAATAAACATGCTACTGATGTTCGTGCTCTCGGCACTCTTGCTGGTGATCTTTGCCATCGGGCAAGAGCCGGTGAGTGACCGCGTGCAGGCGGCGCTGCTGTGGATTGTGATTCTGTTCTCGGCGGCGATAGGGCTGGGACGGGCCTTCATCGCGGAGGAAGAGCGCGGCACCGTGCTGCTGCTACAACTCAACACGCGGGCCAGCATGGTCTACGCGGGCAAGCTGCTTTTCAACTTCCTGTTAGTTTTGGGCCTGAACGTGGTCGCGGTGGGAGCTTTTCTCCTACTCCTGAACGTTGAAGTGCGGCTGCCGGGCCTGCTGCTGACGACGCTGGTGCTGGGCGCGCTGGGCCTCTCGGGCGCGACGACGCTGCTGGCGGCCATCATCGCCCGCACCGCCAACCGGGGACCTTTGCTGCCGGTCTTGCTGTTTCCGCTGCTGATCCCGCTGCTGCTTTCGGTGGTCAGCGCTACGAAAAGCGCCCTCCCCAACGGCCTCGGCTGGGCCGCCGCCAGTGACGAGATGCTGACGCTCGTGGGCTTTGCCGGCGTCGTCATCACTGCGTCGGTCCTGTTGTTCGATTACGTCTGGAACGATTAGTTTTGGAAACGTCCACGATGAAGACTATCAACCTTCCCCACTACCGCCTCATCCGCACTGCCGTGTTTGTCTGGATGACGCTGGTGCTGCTGGGCGCGTTTCTGCTCCAGATTCCGCGCATCAACATCCTCGAACACACAGCACGCAACCTGTATTTCCATGTGCCGATGTGGTTTACGATGATGGCGGCGACGTTTGTCTCGGCCTACCATTCGCTCCAGTACCTGAGAACAAACCAGCCGGTCCGCGATGTGCGGGCACGAGAGGCTGCCGTGCTCGCCGTCACGTTCGGTATTCTTGGCCTCGTCACCGGCAGCGTCTGGGCACATTACACGTGGTATCAAGGCACCGACCTCTGGTGGAACTTCGACCCGAAGCAGTCGATGGCGGCGGTGCAGGTACTGATTTACGGCGCGTATTTTGTACTCCGATCCGCCATTGATGACCTAGAGAAGCGTGGGCGCATCGCGGCAGTGTACAACGTGTTTGCCATCGTCACCGTGCCGTTTTTACTGTATGTACTGCCGCGTCAGATGGAGAGCCTGCATCCTGGTGCCGAGGGCAACCCGGCCTTCAGCGACATCACGCACCCGATCATGCGCCTCGTTTTCTACCCGGCGGTGATCGGATTCATTGGGCTGTTCTGGGTACTCTACACACAACGTGTCCGCGCCGCGTTGCTCCATCGCCATGTTGACGGCCTCTACGACGAATTGTAGGCTTTTAGAGAAAACCGCTATGCTATCTATACTACAACAAGCCACCCCCGATACCACGCAGGCTGCCACAGCCTACGACAGCGTATGGACCAACCCGGAGTTGCCTACGCAAGCGGCCTCGGGCCTGGAAGCCGTGATGCTGTCGCAGGATAAGCTCTACGTGGTGCTGGCCGTCGTGCTGATCATCTGGTTCGGGCTGCTGTTCTTCGTCCTCCGCACCGACCGCAAACTCGACCGGCTGGAACGAAAGATAGCCGATGAGAATTAGTGCATGGCAATGGAAACGGGTTCGTTCGTACTTAAACATCTGCTCCAAATACAATGAAGCTTAAAACGATTGTCGGCATCCTTGTGATGGCTGGGTTTGGTGCGCTGCTGCTACTCAACTTCGGGCAGCAAGTGGGCGGCTACATGGACTTTGAACAGGCTGCTCAGACGGGCGCAAAGGCCCATGTCGTGGGGCAGTGGGTACAGCCCCAGCAGGCCAGCTACGACCGGGCCAAGAATATTTTCAGCTTCTACATGGCTGACGACCAGGGCAACGTGCGTAAGGTGGAATATGCCAACCCCAAACCTGCCAGCTTCGACGATGCCGAGAAAGTGGTGGTAGAAGGCTACTTGAGAGACGACGTTTTCGTGGCCGAGCACATCCTGCTGAAATGCCCCTCGAAGTACAACGACGAGCGTAGCTTGCAACCCACCGAAGAGGCTGCCCTCTGAGCCCTGGCCGAGGATTCGCTGTCTTTCTCCCGCTACTCTTTCTCGTTGCCTGCACGCCCGACACCATGCAGATGGAGGACTCGATACCAGGTGCCCCGGCCAATAATCCTCTGCCGCCCTGTCCCGATACGCCTAACTGCGTGCTCGCCACACGACAGTTCGAGATGACGCCAGACGCGCTTTTCGAGCGCGTCAAGCAAGCCCTCCAGCACATGGAGGCCTCTCAGATCGAAGTTGACCCGGAGACCCGCCGCGTAGATGCTGTCTTCCCAGTTTTCTTGTTCAAAGATGATGTAGCGGTGGTCATTGCACTTCACCCGTCTGGCTCCGCCCTTCACATCCGCAGTGCCAGCCGCGTAGGGGCCTACGACTTCGGCGTCAACCGCCGCCGCGTCCAGCGCTTCTTCGAGACCCTGGAAACGCTGTAGTCAACTCTCCTCCCTCTTTGGCGCAACCTGCATTTCTTTGGAAGCGCTTTGTTTACAAGGGTCTATTATGTTCGTGTGAAGAAAGCGCTTGCAGGCATCTGGCGGCTTCATCATCCTGTCTTCTCTGGTGTATAAAAAGACCGCAGCAACCAGCCGGTTGTGTGCTCTTTCACCATAGAGGATTTCCTATGCCTGCGCATAGCAACAATAGAATCGTCCAATCCATCACCCATTTTCTGCACGCCCTCAGCGCCAACGCCACCAGGTCAGGTCTGTGCTACGACTGCGAGCGTATCACCTCATGGAGTTCCCGCCTGGGCTTCTACCGCTGCATGCACTGCGACCAGGACCCGCTGGAACACAAGCCTGACTAGGGAGCAGATTGATTCGGCTTCCCATGCACGTTCAAGGTGTTTTCAGGGCAATGCGCCCTTGCGAGGCAGGGCTTTCGGAAAGCGATGTGCGGGGCGCGAAGAGCGATTTTGCGCTTCGCGCCCTTCGCTCTCTGCTATCCTGTTTGATCCAAGAAAGGATTGTGATTGCACAACCGACCGCTTGAAATGGCACTACGCCAGATAGATCAGCGTAGCCAGTAGGAAGAAAACGGCCAGCCCGATGATGTCATTGCTGGTGGTGATGAACGGCCCCGTAGCGAGCGCCGGGTCGATACCGAAGCGGTTGAGCGCTAGCGGAATGGTGGTGCCAATGCATGTGGCGAGCAGGATAACGAGCAGCAGCGAAAGCCCTGCTGTCAGTGCCAGCCTTTGCGTATTGGCATCCAGCGGCAGGAGGAAAACGACTCCGCCCAGCACCACGGCCAGCACCAGCCCGTTGATCAGCGCCACGGCAATTTCCTTAGAGAGGCGGCGGTACATGTCGCTGGCCCACACATCGCCCGAGGCCAGCCCCTGCACGATGATGGCGGAGCTTTGAATCCCGGCGTTGCCTGCCATCGCCATGACGATGGGAATGAAGGCGGCCAGGATGCCTGCCTGCTCCAGGGCGTGCTCGAAACGCCCAATGACCAGCCCGGCCAATCCGGCCCCGGCCAGCCCGACGAGTAGCCACGGCAGACGCCCGCGTGTGATGCGTAGCACCGAGTCCGTCGGCTCCTCATCGCCAGAGATACCACTCATCTTCTGAATGTCCTCTTCCGCCTCCTCAATGATGACATCCACGATGTCGTCAATGGTGATGCGCCCGACGAGGTGCCCCAGCGCGTTGACCACCGGCATCGAGACGAGGTCGTAGCGGCGGATGAGGCGGGCCACTTCTTCCTGATCGATCTCCGTGGTCACCGAGATAACATCGGTCTTCATGATGTCGCGCATCGGCACATCGGCAGGCGAGAGCAGCAGCCGCTTGAGTGTCACTACGCCAACCAGCTTACCCGCGTCGTCCGTTACGAAAACGGCAAAGATTTCTTCGACGGTCTCCGCGTTGCGGCGTACCTCCTCGGTGGCTCCTGCCACCGTCCAGGTCTGCGGCACAGCGACGTACTCCGTCGCCATGATCCCGCCCGCCGTTTCTTCACCATAGCCCAGCAGCTCGCGGACATCCTCGGCGTCTTCGAGTTGCGGCAACACCTCGAAGGCGACCGCATCGTCGAGGTCGGCCAGCACATCAGCGGCGTCGTCCGTATCAAGTTCATCAATGACCTCGACGAGCCGGGCGTGCGTCTCTTCTTCAAGCAGTTCCGCACGGAATGAACTGTCGAGTTCATTCAACACATCGGCTGCCTGCTCCGGCGTGAACCACTGATAGAGTTGCTTGGCCTCATCAAGCGGCAGGTGACTGAGCAGGCGTGCCAGGTCTGCCGGGTAGAGGTCGGCGACGAGGTTGAGCACCATGCCCTGTTCTCCATCATCGAGCAAGACAGAGATATCCGCCACCAGTTGCTCGTCCACCTCCAGCACACCGGCAGGGCGATCCGGCACTTCATTTTCGGCTAGAGGCTGGGTCATAATAGTTTGGTTTATCAGGTTGGCAGGTTACAGGTTTATCAGGTTGGGTTGCTTTGAAGAAACCTGCAACCTGAAGCAAGCGCAACGAAGCAACCTGCAACCTTTTAAACATGCTCCTGAATATAGCGTGCGAGTTCGAGAAAGGCAGGCGGCGGCAACTCTTCGGCACGGTGGCGGTCCCAGTCGTGCGGCAGGGTGATGTCGTGCGACCGCGTCCACACCGAGAGGCTGTTGCGAAGCGTCTTGCGTCGCTGATTGAAGGCCGTGCGGATCACCTCGCGCAAAAAGTCAGGATCGACATCGGACGGTAACGGGGGCACCTTGTCGAACGCCAGCCGAATAACTGCGCTCGTCACATCAGGTTTCGGATAGAAGACGTTGCGCGAGACGCGAAAAAGCAAGTCGGGCTGGGCGTGAAGCTGGACCTGCACGCTGAGGATGCCGTAGTCTTTCGTGCGCGGCTCCGCGACCAGCCGCTGCGCTACCTCCAACTGCATCATCACCACCGCTTCGCTGATATGCTGTCGGTTGTCCAGCAAACCGAAAAGGATAGGACTGGTGATGTAGTACGGCAGGTTGCCGATGACGTGCAATGGCCCGCCCTTCTCCGCCGCCAACGCGCCCCAATCCACCTCCAGCACATCCATCTGACGCACATCCAGGCTGGGGTATTCCTGCTTCAAGTATGCCACGGCCCGCTCGTCAATTTCCAGCGCCGTAAAGCTGGCGAAGCGATCCAACAGTTCGCCCGTCAGCGCACCCGTGCCTGGCCCGATCTCTACGACATGTGCATCCGCCGGAGCTTCCAACGATCCCACAATCTTGCGAACCGTGTTCGGGTCATTGAGAAAGTTCTGGCCGAGTGATTTTTTAGGGGTAAGCACAGCGGTTGTCCGATTCGTTATATCTTCATAGATGTGGCTCTTGCTCCTCACGCGACGTGAGGGCTTATCCTGTATGCGTCCCGATCAATGTACTCCTATATGACCAGCAAAGGCACGATGCTTAAAGTAGGCAACCTGGCAGAAAAAACAGACCTGACTGTCAGAACGCTCCACTACTATGAGGAGATCGGCCTGTTGCGTCCCGCACAACGGACGCCAGCCGGTCATCGGCTCTACAGCCACGACGAGGTGCTGCGCCTGCAACAGATTCTTTCGTTGCGGGCACTCGGCCTCTCGTTGGAAGAGATCCGTGCCAGCCTGGAACAGGCTGACTTCTCGCTACTCGATGTGCTCACCCGGCACATGCACCACTTGCAGGACCAGATCGCAGAGAAACAGGACCTCTACCGGCGGCTGGAGACGATCAGGGACCGCTTACAGGAGGCGGCTCACGTCTCCATCGACGACCTTACCACAACCATCAAGATGATCGCTATGCACGAAAAGTATTACACACCCGACCAGCTAGAAACCCTCAAGCAACGCGGCGAGAACCTCGGAGAAGAACGCATGCAACAGGTGCAGGAAGAATGGAAGGCACTTTTTGCATCGTTCCGGGCCGAAATGGAGCAGGGCACAGACCCCGCTCACGCCCGTGTGCAAGCCCTCGCCGAACGCGGCCAGCAACTCATCAACGAGTTTACCGGCGGCGACCCGGCCATCGGGCAGTCTCTGAAAACCATGTACGAACAAGAAGGGCCTGCCGCAGCCAGCCACAATATGGTTGATCCGGCGGTGTATGCGTACATGAAACGCGCCATGGAAAGCGCTGAATAATTCCGGCCAACCGCCGCATTCGGACAGCTTAACGCATCCGCTTGCGGCGGTTGCGCAGGTAGTCTTCGAAGATGTACTCGCCGAGGTTTTCGAGGCTGGAATAGTAGGCCCGGCCCTGGTTGGCTTCGGTCAGTTCGCGGACGAAGCCCTGGAGATACGGGTCGCGGGCGATCATGAAGGTGGTGATGGTGATGCCCTCGCGACGGCAGATGACGGCTTCGTCGAGCACCTTGTTGACGATGCGGCGGTCAAGACCGAAGGCGTTGCGGTACATGCGCCCGTATTCGTAGTGGCAACTCGGCTTGCCGTCGGTGATGAGGAAGATTTGCTTGTTGCGGTTTTTGCGGCGGCGCAGGATGTCGCGGGCCCGTTGCAGGCCAGCGCGGGTGTTGGTGTAATACGGCCCTACGTTGAGGTACGGCAGATCCTTGACGGACACTTCCCAGGCATCGTTGCCGAAAGCGACGATGTCGAGCGTGTCTTTCGGATAGTGCGTCATCAGCAATTCTGAGAGCGCCATCGCCGTCTTGCGCGCCGGGGTGATGCGATCCTCGCCGTAGAGAATCATCGAGTGCGAGAGGTCGATCATCAGCGCCGTCGCCATGCTGGTCTGGTGATCGGTCTCATAGACCTCGAAGTCGTCCTCGCGCAGATTCCAGTCGTCAATGCCGGAGCGACGGAAGGAGTTGGAGAGCGTGCCCGTCACATCAAGCAGATGCGGATCGTCGCCGAAAGTCCAGTCACGGGTTTCGGGGAGGCGTTCGTCGCCCGCGCCAGCAAACGGTGTTTTGTGGTTGCCACGACCGCTCTTGCGGAGTTGGCGGAAAACTTCTTCAAGGGAACGGCGGCGTAGCGTGCGTTCCGTACGTGCCGTGATTTGCATGGTGCCCGTCTCTTCGTTCTCACGCAAAAAGCCACGCTTTTTCAACTCTTCGATGAAGTCGCCGATGCCCATTTCGTCATCGGTGAGGCCGTACTTTTTGTCGAGTTGCGTGAGCCAGTTGAGCGCCTCGCCTGCGTCGCCCGCCGTGAATTGCAAGAGTTGCTCGAACAGATCCATCAGACGCTCAAACGTGGACAGTTGCTGCCCGTGGCGCGCAGGATCGAACTGGGTATAGCGGAACTCCATCGGTCTGGCAGGCTGGTGAAACGGTCTTGCAAGTACGACGGAAGGAAGAGATTGTTTGATACTAAAACGTAAAGCCGTAAGAGGCCGTTTTGATTTTAGCGATAGGTTGCGGTTGGCACTCGGATGCAGCTTGCGTTCCCTCTCCCTTGATGGGAGAGGACTAGGGTGAGGGTGAGCTTTTCCCTAATGAATTCCCCCCTCACTCTGTCTCTCTCCCGCCAGGGGAGAGAGGACGATTCCTAATCGTTGAGATTGATTAGAAAAATCAAAACAGCCTCTAAGTCCTCGGCGTTGCGGAGAGCGGGAAGCGAAGGGCGGAGCGCGAAACCGACTCTTGACCACCCTCCGCTGCCCGCCTTCCGCTCTCCGAATGCCACGCCTGGGAAAGTCGTATTGAACACAAGATGCCTAGAACCTGCATTAGGTAAGAGGTGCCTGCGAATCTTTCCAGAGAGCGGTTAGGTTAGACATACGCTGTTCACAGGTATTTGAGGTGGGAAATGGGATCTGTCATTGCCGGGCATTGGTTGGGTTGGGTCATAGCCGGGTTGCTTTTGCTGATCTTGCCTCAGATAGCTACGGCGCAGCCTGTCGACTCGCTTCTCGCCCAGGCCCATGCGGCTTTTGAAAACGGTGATTATGACAAAAGTCGCACCCTGTTCGAGCAGGTCAGCCGTCAGGATCGCCCCTATGCTGAGGCGCAGTACATGCTGGCGCGGCTCTACCTGAAAGCAGACGACATGGACCGGTCGAAGCAGGCTATCCGGCAGGCCCTCCGCCTGGATTCTGACGACCCGCGCTACCTCAGCATCCGGCTGATGCATCGCCACCTCGACCCCTCCACGTTTCTGCCTCCCTTGCAGCGGGAACGCAGGCGGCTGCTGGCACGGAAGATCCTCCGGCTCGACTCCACCAACGCGATGGCCCATGTCGAGTTGGGCAGCCAGCACACCGACGATTTTCTGGTCTACGATCAGGCCAAAGCGGTTCGTGCTGCCGTAGGCGGCTGCCGCAGCCGATTCGATGTTGCCTGTCTCGAAGAGCAAGGCGCGGTGCTGCTCGATCAGAGTGCAGCTGCCGTGGAAGCCTATCCCCAAGCCGAGCGTCATTTGCAGCAGGCTGTCGCGTCCGACCCGACGCTGAAGCTCGCCTACAAGCCACTGCTTCAACTCTACGCCACCCGCGAGGACTTCGGCGCCGTGTTACCGCTGCTGGACACGATGACCGTTCATCTGCCGGACGAACTCGACACCTGGCTCTATCGCGGATGGGCGCACTACCGCACTGATGCTTTCGCGCAGGCCGACGCGGACTTCAAGCAGGCGTTTGCCTTGATGGTTCCTCGGACGAAGCATGTCTTTGAGGATCTGCGCTTCATTCTGCACGAAGACGAAGAGGATGCATATGCGCAGGATACAGAAGCCTACGCCCGGCGCTTCTGGGCTGGCAAAGACCCGCGTTTGCTCTCCGACTATAACGAACGCCGCCTGGAGCACTATGCCCGGCTCGTCCACGCTGACATTCTGTACGGGGCTCCTCGCCTGGACCGGCGTGGCTGGGAGATGGATCGGGGGCGCATCTTTTTGCGCTACGGGTTGCCTGAGCAGCGCTATGTGATTCGCAGCACCACCTTTCATGCCAGTGACACGGCGCTGGGCAGTTCTGCGGGACGGGAAAGCAGCTTCATGATCTGGTATTATGACGGCTTCTGGTTCGTCTTCGAGAATCCGCTTGCCATCATGAACAACGATTACCGGCTCTACAGTCCGTCGCCGCGGGAGTATGCCAGCTTGCAGACCGTCATTGAGAACAATGACTCCGTGATCCGCGCCCGCGAAGTGGCCCGCGAAGAGCCGGAACGTTCGCAGTACGAGCCACCCGAAGGTCGCGCCGCGTTGCCCTACCTGGCGAGTGCCTTCAAAGGGCAAGATGGAAAGGCGGACCTGTACGTGCCCTACGGTGTGCCTGCCAACCTGGAAGCCGAGGACACCGTCGAGACAGGCCTTTTTCTGCTCAATAGTGCCCACACCATCGTCGCCGAGCAGCGCGGTACGGCACGTGTCGGGTCTTCCACGGAGGTTGATGTGGACAGCAGCGCATTCTGGCTACACACTGCTCACCTCTCAGCAACGGCTGGCACGTACGACGTAGATATAGAGTTTGAGACCGCCGATGGCGCGATAGCGGGGTACGAGCGCCAATCCTTCACGCTTCCGTCTTTCACAGGCGAGGCGTTGCGCGTGAGCGATGTCATGCCGGCGTTGCTGGTGGAGGACGGCACATCCAATGGCCCCGGTCTCATCACCCGCCACGGTTACACAATTACAGCGGTGCCGGGCAGTGTCTTCGAGCGAACGCAGCCGTTGTATCTCTACTTCGAAATGTACAACCTCGCGCAGGAAGCGAACGGATCTACCGGTTATGCCCTCGAAGCTGTGCTGGTGCCCGCGCAGGAAGAGGTGGGGGGCGTGCGCAAGGTGTGGCGTAGCCTTTTCGGCGGCGGGGAGAAAGGAGGCGTAGCAGTTGGGTTCGAGGGCACCGGCACCAGGCCCGACGAGGCGCACTATCTGATTATGGATGTGAAAGACCAGCCGCCGGGGCGTTACCGCCTTGTCCTGCATGTACGCGATACCGTCAGCGGAGCCACGGTGGAGACGAGCCGGGATATCACGTTAGAGTAATCAGCCAGCAAACAAATCGGCCTGTGCCCCGACGGGCGGTTTCACGCGGCGTTCCAGCCGGAGCAGAAAGGCTTTCCTGTCCAGGCCACCCCCGAAGCCGGTGAGCGCACCCGAGCTACCGATGACGCGATGACACGGCACGATGATCGATATAGGATTTTTGCCATTAGCCAATCCTACCGCCCGCGCCTTGCCGGGGTCGCCGAGGGTTTCGGCCAATGCGCCGTAGGTGGTTGTTTCGCCATACGGAATCGTTAGGAGCAGGTCCCAGACGGACTTTTGAAACGGCGTGCCTTGCATCTCTAGCGGGACATCGAAGGTGGTGCGCTCACCGTCAAAAAATTCCGTGAGTTGCGTAATGGCCTGTTGCAGCACAGGATGGTGGGGTGTTTCGGGCGCATCGGCGGGGCGGACATCGCCCCAGCGCACTTCCTGCAAACCGGCCTTGGAGGCGCTGAGGGTGAGCGGACCAACGGGGCTGGCGATGACGGTGTAGGCAGGCATAAAAAATTCGAGGAAGGGGGGTGGTGATGTGCGCAGCTTGAGGACAGCCAATTAGATGTTCTATATCCACCAATCCAATACCTATTCGTTCCTCACGAAAGGGAGTTTCGTTTCAGCCCCGGTTGGCGACGGCTCACCGTTTTTGCCCTGTAAAATAGGAACATGGATGGTACACTAGGTTTGAAACCGAAGACCGGCGCGTGGCCTAACTTTCTCAAAGTACACAACGTAGGCGTTGGTTTTCATCTCGTGTTTTAGCTGGTGGAGGGTATGCGGTATCTGACTTCTGTGCTGTGCAGCACCGCACTGCTGATCGGGATGCTGGCGTTGGCCTGGCCCGGCGAGGCGCAGGCGCAGTATTTTCGGTTTGGCAAGAACAAGGTTCAGTACGAAGAGCAGGCGTGGTCCTATCTCCGGTCCAGGCACTTCGACATTTATTACTACGAGGGCGGCTACTACCTCGCCGACTTTACGGCGAAGGCTGCCGAGGAGGCGTACGCGCAGATCGCCGAGCTTTTCCGCCACCAGATCTCCGACCGCATCCCGATCATTGTCTACCAGAGCCACAACGAGTTTGCGGTGACGAATGCGGCCTCGCTGCCGGTCTACTCGGAGGGCATCGGCGGGGTGACCGAACTCTTCAAAAACCGCGTCATCCTGCCCTTCACAGGCGATTACCGCGACTACCGCCGTGTGGTGCATCACGAACTGGTCCACGCCGTCATTGACGACATGTTCTATGGCGGATCGCTGCAAGCGATCATCCAGAACAACATCCAGTTACGTATCCCGCTCTGGTTCAACGAGGGGTTGGCGGAGTATGCAGCGCTGGGGTGGGACACCAATTCCGACATGTATGTCCGCGAGGCCATTCTGGAAGATCACCTGGCACCCATCCCTTACCTCAGCGGCTACTTCGCCTATCGTGGCGGGCAGAGCATGTGGGATTACATCGCCGAGCAGTACGGGCGCGAAAAGATCAGCGAGATTCTCCAGCGGCTGCGGTCGTCGCGGTCGGTGGAAGGTAGCTTTAAGCGGGCCACGGGCCTCACCCTCGAAGAACTCTCCGAGCGCTGGCAGAAGACGCTCAAGGAAATCTATTACCCCGAAATCGCCGCCCGCGAAGACCTCGGCGACATCGCCCGGCCCATCCTGACGCGCGACAATGCAGGCTATTACAACACGAGCGCAGCCCTCTCGCCGAAGGGGGACAAGGTGGCCTACATCACCACCCGTAGCGGGCTGTTCGATGTGTACATTGCCAGCGCCAACGACGGCGAAATCATCCGCAAACTGATCGACGGGCAGACGAGCACGGCGTTTGAGAGCCTGCGCATTCTCACACCCGGCATCACGTGGAGCCCGGACGGGGAGCAGATCGCCATTGCTGTCAAAAGCGGCGCGACGGATGCCATCGCGCTGGTGAACGTGACAACCGCCAGGGCGACGCATTACACCATCCCCGGCATTGACCAGATTCTCACGGTGGCGTGGCACCCGCAAGGCAGCAAGATTGCCTTCGAGGGATCGATGGATGCACAGAGCGACATCTATGTGCTGGACCTTAAGACGCGAGAGACGATCAATTATACCAGCGACCTGTTCAGTGACCACGAACCCGCCTGGAGCCCCGACGGGCAGTACCTCGTCTTTCACAGTGACCGGGGCTCGTTCACGCAACTGGCTCGCCACCGCACCGACAACTTCCAGATGGTCGATTACGACTACGGCCAGTTCGATCTCTACCGGTTGACACCCGGCGAAACGATCGTGGAGCGCCTGACAAACGACGAAACATGGGACGAGGAAAGCGCCAAGTTCGGCGACGATCCGAACCGGCTGCTGTTCATCTCAGATCGCAACGGGATTCGCAATGTCTACGAGAAGAACCTGACGACGGGCACCGAGCGGCCCATGACGGATGTAGTTGTCGGTGTCATGCAACTCTCGGTGTCGGCGGATGGACAGAAAGCCGCGCTGGTGAGTCTGG
>DATGCC010000802.1:0-7412 GCA_035312345.1 Rhodothermales bacterium | reverse complement strand
TTGTACTTTCCTCACCATGGCGCTTCGTCCTTTTTTGTACGCCTCGCTGCTTGTGTGCTGGCTCGTTGCGCCGGTGGTTGGCCAAACGGTTCCTGCCAAAGGGACAGCGGCCACGCTGGATATTGCCACCTGGAATATCGAATGGTTTGGAGCCTCGAACGGCCCGTCGAACGATGCCCTTCAGCGAGACAACGTCCGTGCTGTCATTGAGCAGGCCAACATCGACCTGTGGGCGGTACAAGAAATCGCGGACCCTAATGATTTCAACGTCTTGCTATCGGAATTAGGGACGGGCTTCGACGGCGTTCTCGCTACGGAAAGCAGCCAGCAACGCATCGGTTTCATCTACAAGACGGATGCGATCCAGAATGTCGTTACCGGCCACATCCTAACCCAGTTCGGTTTCGACTTTGCCACCCGCCCGCCGCTGCAACTCGAAGCCGATGTGGTCCTGCCCGACACCACCGTGCGCGTGACCTTTATCACCGTCCACATGAAAGCTTTTGGCGATCTTGATTCGTACAACCGCCGCGTGGATGCCTCAAACCGGCTCAAGAATAACATCGACTTCCTCCGCCCCAACGATCCGATCGTTGTGCTGGGCGACATGAATGACGAGTTGCTTCGCTCCATTGCGGGGGGACGCACCTCGCCATATCAGAATTTCGTGGATGACACGGCAGCCTATGCCTTCCTCACCCTGCCGCTGGATCAGCAAAACATCGACACGTTTTGCGGCAACTCGTCGTGCTCAACCGGCTCTACGCTGGATCACATTCTCATCACGGACGAGCTTTTCTCGGCCTACGAGGCCAGCAGCAGCGCCCGCTTCGATGAGTTACTAACCAGCATCACCGGCTACACGGCATCTACCTCGGACCACCTGCCCGTCTTCGCCCGGTTTGACTTCGCCACGGGCACGGCTGTGGAGGCGTCAGAAATTCCATCTGCCATGGTGGCACCTGCCTATCCCAACCCCTTCCACGCACGCTCCACGCTCTCCTACACCCTGTCCCGGCCTGGCCCGGTCGAAGTCGCTGTCTTCGATCTGCTGGGCCGCCGCGTGGCGACGCTGGCGGAGGGCAAACGGCCCCCTGGCAGACACCGCATCGTTTGGGAGGCGGATACGCTTCCGCCGGGGATGTACCTGCTCCGCCTAAGCACGGCTGAGGCGATCCACACCCAGCCCGTCGTGCGCATCCGTTGACACATCTGCCTTTTACAGGGCGGTCTACGTCGCTATATGCCCACGCACATCTTCATCGATATCATCGGCTGGGCCGGGGCGCTAGCATTGCTCGTGGCCTACGCGCTCGTCTCGATGAAACGGCTGGAGGGTAACACGCCGAGCTACCAGTGGCTCAACCTGTTCGGAGGCGCATGCCTTGTGGTGAACACGGCGTATCATGGTGCGTTTCCGTCTACCTTCCTGAACTTCGTGTGGGCTGCCGTGGCCGTGGCGACCCTGCTGCACGTACGCCGCCAACTCAAAGGACGATGGCCGACCGACCCCGACGACTTATCGACCTGAGCCACACCGTCGAAGACGGCCTCATCACGTACAAGGGCCTGCCCGCGCCGATCATCTGCGACTACCTCAGCCGCGAAGCCTCCCGCGTGCATTACGCCGAGGGCACGACGTTTCACATCGGCCAAATCGAGATGGTCGCCAACACCGGTACGTATCTGGATGCCCCGTTTCACCGCTTCGCCAACGGGAAAGACCTCGCCGATCTCGCGCTTTCGTCGCTGGCTGATCTGGAAGGAATCGTCGTGCGCGTGCCTCCCGAGCAGCGCGTGGTTGACGCCGATGCCTTCTTGGGTCTCGATGTGTGCAGAAAGGCGGTGTTGGTGCATACGGACTGGTCGCGGCACTGGAAGACGGATCACTATTTCGAAGGCCACCCGTTCCTCACCGAAGCCGCTGCGATCCACCTGCGCGACGCCGGAGCTACCCTTGTCGGCATCGACTCGCTCAACATCGACGACACCGCCGACGGACGACGCCCTGTTCACACGGTGCTGCTGGGAGCCGATATTCTCGTCGTAGAACACCTCACGAACCTGGAGGCCATTCCCGATACTGGCTTTCGCTTTTTTGCTGTTCCCGTCAAGGTAAAAGCGTTCGGGACCTTTCCGGTGCGGGCGTTTGCAAAAATGGATGCGTAACCTGCGCATCATCATCGAAAACGTTGCAAATAGTTACGTGGTCGAAGCGGTTTGTCGCCTATCTTGTCTTGTTCGTCCCGTCCGACATTGATGCTGCATGTTCAAAGTATTCCTCTCCCGTCTCGACAAAATCGCTGCTGACCAGCCCGTCCTGTTATCCTTTCTGGTCTTTGTGGCAGCAACGCTGATCGTGGTGCCGCTGTCGTGGTCATACTATGGCACCAACCCCCAGAGCTTTTTCGCGGGCGTGCTGATCGAGGCGCATGGCTTCCTGTTCGACCTGCTCATCATCGGCTGGTTTGCCGTGTGGCTCAGCCGCCGCGCCGAGAAGCGGCTCCGCATTCGGCGGTATCAGGAAGAGATCGAAGACTTTCTCGGCTGGGAGTCGCAGGAAGCCGTCCACCGCATCATCGGCGACGTGCGTCGGCTCAACCGAAGCGGCGTCTCGAAGATCAACCTGCGCAAAGCCCACCTGCGCGGCGGCTATCTGGTGGAGATGAATCTCAAAGGTGCGATGATGGAAGGCTCTAACCTGAGCGGGGCTAACCTCAACAACGCCGACCTGCGCGAAGCCAACCTCAACAAGGCCCAGTTTGAACTGACCAGCCTCGTCGAAGCCAACCTGCGCGGCGCTACGCTGATGGCGACGAACTTCAAAGGGGCCTATCTGGAAGACGCGAACCTGCAAAACGTGAATCTGACGGAAGCGAACATGACGGGCGCGTACCTCAAACGGACCACCCTCGCCGGAGCCGATCTGACGAATACGCACTTCGTCGGTGCCCACCTGGAGGAAAGCGACCTGCGCGGAGCCGTCCTTGACCCCATCCAACTGGTCCGCGCCAAAACCCTCTACGGTACCCACCTCGACCCTGCTGTTGCCGAGACGCTCCAGGCATCCAGCCCCGCGCTTTTCACACCGCCGAACGGATGATCAACTACCACGACCGTCATTTCCGCTCCGCGAGCAATACGCCCAACGGCGAGGTAGATGCCGAGACACGGTTTCACTACCGGCAGGACGGCGACATGGTGTGGGCGACGTACCAGGGCGGGGCCGTGCGCTTTGGCACGCTGCTCGCCCGCGTAGACGCCGACGGCAGCCTGGACATGCGCTACCAGCACCTCAACACCGACGGCGTCTGGATGACGGGCGTCTGCCACTCCACGCCGGAAGTTCTGCCCGACGGCCGCCTCCGACTCCACGAACGCTGGCAATGGACGAGCGGCGACCAATCCTCCGGCACCTCGGTGGTGGAAGAGATTGCAACCGCATGATGGATCACACACAAATCCTGCCCGACCTGACCGGCAAACGCCGCAACATAGTGTTGCTGGCCGTGGCAGAGTTGCTGGCGATGGTGCTGTGGTTCTCGGCCTCTGCCGTGGTGCCACAACTCACGGAGGAATGGAGCCTGACGGACGGACAACGCTCGTGGATGACGATGAGCGTGCAGATTGGCTTTGTGGCGGGCGCGCTGCTGAGTGCCGTGCTGAACCTCGCCGACCGCATCCCGTCGCGCTGGCTGATTGCCGGGAGCGCCCTGATCGGGGCCGGGCTCAACGCGCTGATCCCGTGGCTGAATCCGGGGCCGGACGTAGCGCTGCTGCTGCGGTTTTTGACGGGCATGATGCTGGCGGGCGTCTACCCGCCCGGCATGAAGCTGATGGCGACATGGTGCAAAGCCGACCGGGGCCTGTGCATCGGCATGCTGGTGGGCGCGTTGACGGTTGGTTCGGCGATGCCCCACCTGCTCAACGCGGTGCCGCTCTTCGGTGCAGGAGGCATGCCGCCGTGGCGCACCGTGCTGTGGGCCTCCTCGGCCCTGGCAGCGGTGGGCGCGCTACTCGCCATCGTCTTCATCCGCAAAGGGCCGTATCTGGGGCAGGCCGCGCCGTTCGACTGGCGGTTTGCCGGGCAGGCCCTCGCGCATGAGCCAACGCGCCTCGCCAACTTCGGCTACCTGGGCCATATGTGGGAGCTCTACGCCATGTGGACCTGGGTGCCCATCCTGCTGCTCGCCAGCTACGACGCGGCCGGGTGGAGCACACAGGCGGCCCGCCTCGCCGGCTTCGGCGTCATCGCGCTGGGCGGCGTAGGAGCCGTTCTGGCAGGGCGGTTGGCTGACCGGCTGGGCCGCACGCGGATTACGACGTTCAGCCTCGTCGTCTCGGGCGGGTGTGCGCTGGTGGCCGGGTTCTTCTTCGCGTACCCTGCTATCCTGACCGCGCTTTGCCTGCTGTGGGGCTTTGCCGTGGTGGCAGACAGCGCCCAGTTCAGCGCCGCCGTCAGTGAACTCACCGATGCCCGCTACGTAGGCACGGCGCTGACCATCCAGACCAGCCTCGGCTTCCTGCTCACGCTCTTCACCATCCGCATCATCCCGCCGCTCGTGGACCTCGTGGGCTGGACCTTCGCCTTTGCCATCCTCGCCCTCGGCCCGGCCTTCGGCATTTGGAGCATGCAACGCCTCCGCCACCTGCCCGAAGCCGAACAGATGGCGTCGGGAAATCGGTGAGGTTTGAGTTACTCATCGGTGCCTTGCGCGCACTCCTTCAAAAATAACCCATAGTTTTCCCGCACTATTTTTGTGTTCGGATGATCTGTGCCGAGACGCGCTTTCACTACCGACAGAACGGCGATGTGGTGTGGGCCATCCCTGGGATTTGAAAGCTGGTTGTGGGATTTCCTACGTCAGTCAGGCTGCGCCTTGTGTGGAAGTTGCTGTTTATTTGGCCAGGATGGGGAGTCACCCCGGCACCTCGTCCCTTCGCAACGCCTCATCCAGGCACGTGCGCAACTCGACCATCTGCGCCTGGCTCAACCCCTGTCCGACGAGCGCCACCACGTAGACGATGCAGGCCAGCACCAGCGCCACTGGCACCGACCACAACGCCGTAGGAGCCTGCCCGAGGGCCCACTGCGAGAACGCGAAGATGAGCCCCCCCAGCACCGAGAAGCCGATGATGGCATAGAGCGCGACAATGAACGTCCAGATGCCGGGATCCGGGCCGAAGAGGCCGCGGACGAGGGCCCCCTCTTCATGCGGTTCCACTTCTACGTCGAGTTGCGGCGTCCACGTATGGCGGCGAGCCTCGGGGACGCGCAGGCGCACATGGCAACCGGTGATGGAGCCCGTGCAGCCGGCGGACGCGCCGTTTAGATACTGGCGAAACCCGTCAAGTGTGGTGCCGAGGGGCGTCGACACGATCAGTTCGAACCGGGGACGCATGCGAGGCGGTGCCATGGCCCTACCAGGAAGGAAGAAGGAAACACGATACGGCCAGCAAGGCCGTCTCCTCTAAGCAACACGTTCCCTGACGAAAAAACAAGCCCCCGGTATTATAGCCCCGCTTTGCCAAAACAGACACGGTTGAGTCGGGCAATCGCATCAAAAAGTGCAGGAATCTCAAGTCCCCCTTTGAAGGGGGATTTAGGGGGATGTTGGTTAGAGAGCGTGTTTACTAATATCCCCCTGGCCCCCTTCAAAGGGGGAATACGCGCTCCAAACATCGATCTAATTTTGATGCGATTGCCCGACACCGTCGAGCGGATGCATGAATTGTTGTGTACCTTGTCACCCGGCCTGTCTTTCATCCCACATTCCCCATCCATGTTCGACCTCCTTCTCAACGCCGAGGTGTATGCCCCCGAGCCGCTGGGTGTGCAGCATGTGCTGGTGTGCGCGGGCCGAATCGTGTACATCGGCGAGGTGGAGCCAGAGGTGGATGAACGGCTGGGTATGCGCGTCAAAGACCTGGAGGGGCAGCGGCTCATTCCAGGGCTGATCGACGGGCACGCGCACATCACAGGCGGCGGCGGCGAGGCCGGGCCGCAAACCATCGTGCCCACGGTGCCGCTGAGCCAGTACACGTCGGCCGGCGTGACGACGGTGGTGGGCGTCCTCGGCACCGACGACTGCACGCGCTCAACAGCCTCGCTCGTGGCGCGGGTGCGCGGACTGCGGGCAGAAGGGCTTTCTGCCTATTGCCACACCGGCGGCTACCACCTCCCGCCCACCACGCTCACGGGCAGCGTTCGGGGCGACATCGTGCATATCGACTGCATCCTCGGCTTCGGCGAACTGGCCCTCAGCGACCACCGCTCCAGCCAGCCGACGTTCGACGAGGTGTTGCGCGTGGCGAGTGACTGCCATGTGGCGGGCCTGATGACGGGCAAAGCAGGCATCCTCCACCTCCACCTCGGCGACGGTCCGCGTGGCCTCGCCTTCATCCGCCGCGCCCTGGATGAGACCGAACTGCCACCTCGGGTTTTTAACCCAACCCACGTCAATCGCCGTAAGGGACTGTTCGAGGAAGCCTGCGCCCTCGCCGAGCGCGGCTGCACCATCGACGTGACCGCCTTTCCGGTAGGAGAAGATGAAGATGCCTGGTCTGCTGCCGATGCACTTCGCCGCTACTACGACGCTGGATTACCGCCCGACCGCATCACCGTCAGTTCCGATGGGGGCGGCTGCCTGCCGGTTTTCGATGCACAGGGCCAACTCGTCTCGCTGGACTATGGCCGCTCGCACGCGCTGATTGAGACCATTCAGGAATGGCTGGCGGAAGGCGGTGCACTGGAAGACGTGCTGCCTGCGTTCACGTCGAATGTGGCGTCGCTGCTGCGGTTGAAGAACAAGGGAAAAGTAGCCGTGGGAGCCAATGCGGACCTCGTCGTACTTGACGCGCAGGGCCGAATTCGGGACCTTATGGCCCGCGGCGTCTGGCACGTAGAAGACGGCGCACAGCAGATCGTAGGCACGTTTGAGTAAACTGGCTCCCTCTGGTCGCGTCATTGAGGAGTCAGTAGTTCGCTTCGCTCACGTCATTGGCTCGCGTTGCTCGCGTCATTGGTCATTGGAGACATTGTGCTCATCAATGACCAATGACGCGCCGTAGGCGCAACTGACGGCGAACGCAGTGAGCCAGGATGACCGCGAAGTCAATGACGCAAAATTTGAGTAAGACGACTACATGAGTCCATCGAAAGGCACGCTCGGGGTGGATCGGGGCTATGTCATCCCGATTGGCGGAGCAGAGGATAAGATCAAGAATCCCGTCATTCTGCAACGGTTTGCGGACCTGGCAGGCGGTCCCGATGGCTCCATTGTGGTGATTCCGACGGCTTCCGAACGGGAAGAAACCGGCCCACGCTACGTGCAACTGTTCGAGGAAATGGGCGTTGGGCAGGCCGTCTCCACGCCATTGCAGGAACGCGCCGACTGCGAACGCGCCGACTA
>DATGCC010000801.1:0-4977 GCA_035312345.1 Rhodothermales bacterium | reverse complement strand
GGAAGGCTATGCGGGGGGCAATTCCCTCGTGATGAGCGATGGCATCGACCTGCATGGCAACATGCCGCTCAGGAATGTGACCACCAACCAGCCGCTGAAATACCGTTTCCTCATCGGCGAGTGGGGCTGGCCCGGCGGGGTGGAGGATCCGACCGTCATGCCGTCTGTTGCGCCTGCTGATAGTGCACTGGCTCCAGTCACATCGATTATCAACTCGAAAGTCGGCTACCTCTATTACACCGATGCCAACGGAGATGCGAGTTCCGCCCCGGTCATCATCCAATCCGCGGATCTTGATGGAGACGGTTGCATGCAGCTACTCGGTCATCAGGTGACAGTCGATATGCACGATGGGACAACGCAGAACATCGCGGTGTCCGAGAGCAACTTCGTCGGCGCGTATCTGCTGATGACGATGAACTCGACGGCCGTGACGCCGCCGCCCTACGATGTGCTGGAGAACCTGGGCAAGCCTGCGGCTGGCACGCCTGTCGCAGTTGCCGACCAGGCTCCGATCCGGCGGTTCAAGCTGCGCTTCCAGGTCTTCGATGCGGGTGATACCGTCGATAACACGACCAACAACAAGACGCTCGACGCGCTGATCATCGACAACACGCCTGCCAAGTTCGCGCTGCATCTTGCGGAATTGGAGACGAATCTGTGCAATCCAGTGAGCAACCAGGTGCATGTTCGCTACACCATCGACCATGTCCACCTGCGCAATTTCTCGGTGCAGATCTCGAATAACAACGGTGTGGTGCATCCGGCACCGCCGTTGCCGTCGGGCGCGTTCAGTGGCAACTTCTTCTTCCGGGGTGGAGCCAGCGGGCCGGGTGGCTTTGCCGTGAATGTGGCTGCCGATCCGGCGTGTGCCTATGCCGTGGTTTTGAGCTGGCAGACGCGGCATTACCACAGCGGCAGAGGCTCTGCCAGAAACACGCAGATTCTCTACTGCAAATAGGCCACTACGTCACCAAGTAGGCTGATTCAACAAAGAAGCGAGCGCGCACCTTGCGGTGGGCCTCGCTTCTTTATATTTAGCAGAAACGGACAAGCCAACCACCCGCGACATCGGAATAGTCATGGAAACGACCTCGAACATTATCAAGGCCCCGACGGGCACGACGCTGCATTGCAAAGGCTGGCACCAGGAAGCGGCCATGCGGATGCTGATGAACAACCTCGACCCGGACGTAGCTGAGAAACCGTCTGAACTCATCGTCTACGGCGGGACGGGCAAGGCGGCGCGCAACTGGGCGTGCTACCACAAAATCGTGGAGACGCTGCAACGGCTGAAGGACGACGAGACGCTGCTGGTGCAGAGTGGCAAGCCCGTCGGCGTCTTCCGCACCCATGAGGCCGCGCCACGGGTGCTTATCGCCAACGCGCACCTCGTGCCGAAGTGGGGCACCTGGGATGAATTCCGCCGCCTCGAAGCCCTCGGCCTGACGATGTACGGGCAGATGACCGCTGGCTCGTGGATCTACATCGGGACGCAGGGGATTTTGCAGGGGACGTACGAGACATTCGCTGAGTGTGCCCGGCAGCATTTCGGCGGGACGCTGGAAGGGCGGCTCGTCGTCACCGCCGGGCTGGGCGGAATGGGCGGGGCGCAGCCGCTCGCCGCTACGATGAACGGGGCCGCGTGCCTCTGCGTTGAAATCGATCCACACCGCATCCAGCGCCGCGTGGAAACCGGCTACTGCGACCGCATGGCGACCAATCTTGACGAAGCGCTCGACCTCGTCCTCAGCGCGAAGGAGCGCAAAGAGGCGCTGTCGGTGGGACTGCTGGGCAACATCGCTGAAGTGCTGCCTGAACTGGTCCGCCGCGACCTTGTGCCGGATGTGCTGACTGACCAGACTTCGGCGCACGATCTGCGCACGGGCTACATCCCCGCGGGCTACCACCTCGCCGCCGCCGACCGTTTCCGCGAAAGCGATGCCGAGAGCTACGAAGACGCCGTGCTTGATTCGATGCAGCAGCACGTCCGCGCCATGCTCGATATGCAGCAAAAAGGCGCGATCACGTTCGATTATGGCAACAACCTGCGTGGACAAGTCGCCGACTTGCGCGGCATGGATGAGGCGTTCGGCATTCCTGGTTTTGTGCCTGCGTTCATCCGTCCACTCTTCTGCAAAGGCTCCGGCCCGTTCCGCTGGGCGGCGCTCTCTGGCAATCCCAAAGATATCGCTGTGACGGACGACGCGATTCTCGAAACCTTTCCCGAAAAAGAGGCGCTGGCGCGGTGGATCCACAAGGCGCGGGAGCAGGTGCATTTTCAGGGTCTGCCCGCCCGCATCTGCTGGCTCGAATACGGCGAACGCGCCGAGATGGGTCTCAAGTTCAACTGGCTTGTCAAGAAAGGCAAGGTCGAAGCGCCGCTCGTCATCGGGCGCGACCACCTCGACAGCGGCAGCGTTGCCTCGCCTAATCGCGAGACGGAAGGCATGGCCGACGGCTCCGATGCCATTGCGGACTGGCCGCTGCTCAACGCGATGCTCAACACAGCGTGCGGCGCGAGCTGGGTGAGCCTGCACCACGGCGGCGGCGTGGGCATCGGCTACTCGATCCACGCGGGCATGGTCTGCGTAGCCGACGGCACCGACCTCGCCGACGACCGCCTCGACCGCGTCCTCACCGCCGACCCCGGCACCGGCGTTATGCGCCACGCCGACGCGGGCTACGACCTCGCCATTGACACCGCCCAAGAGCGCGGCGTGGATCTGCCGATGGTGAATGGGTAGATTGTTTGATGTGTTGATAGATCAAAAAATCATCCTTGAAATATGAAGAGGTTGTGAGCTATGAAAATGGATGAGGTTCGGCAACATATCGAGCAGGCAAAGGAAAGGGGCACGACGCGGCTTTATTTGAGTGGCAACCAGTTGACGGAGTTGCCGTCTGAGATTGGTCAGCTAGCGACATTGCAGACGCTTGATCTTAGTTTCAATCAGTTGACAGTTGAGGTGGACCCCATCTACTGGACAGCAACTGCGGTAAAATAAGACAGCTTTTCCGCCGCGCCAAGATGCACCTGGGCCGGAGTGAGGTAGTTTAGCGATTGGTGAAACCGTTCGTGGTTGTAAAAGCTGAAGTAGTGCACGAGCCCCTTGTATAGCGCCCGGCCATCGGCGTAGTCGTGGAGATAGAGATCCTCGTACTTCACGCTGCGCCATAGGCGTTCGACAAAGACGTTGTCCAAGGCGCGCCCCCGCCCATCCATCGAAACTTGGATTCCTGCTCCTTCCAAGATGCCGGTGAAGCGTGGCGAGGTGAATTGCGCGCCCTGGTCCGTATTGAAGATCTCCGGCTGCCCCTGTGAGAGCGCCTCCTCCAACGCCTCGCGGCAGAAGATGCCATCAAGGGTGTTTGAGAGCCGCCAGGCCAGCACAAAGCGACTGAACCAGTCGATGACGGCTACCAAGTACATGAACCCGCGTGACATGGGCACATACGTGATGTCGGCACTCCAGACCTGACAGGGCCGCGTAATGGCCAGCCCTCGCAAAAGGTATGGATAGACCGTGTGGGCGGGGTGAGCCCGGCTGGTCTTGGGGCCAGGAAAAACGGCCTCCAGGCCCATCAGACGCATTAAGCGCTGCACACGCTTACGATTCACCGTGAAGCCTTGCAGGCGTAGAAACGCAGCCATCTTACGCGAGCCGTAGAACGGCGTCTTGAGCTACTGCTCATCGATCAGTCGCATCATAGAGAGGTTCTCCTCGGATTCCCTGGCTGGCTCATAGTAGTAGGCTGAGCGACTCAGGCCTATGAGTTGGCATTGTCTGGTCACAGAGAGCGTCGGATGGTTCGGCTCGACGAGCGTGCGTTTGACATCAGCCGATACGTTTAGCTTTTTTTTTGAGGTACTCATTCTCCATCTTCAGCCGCCCAATTTGCTCGAAGAGTTCCGCTTCATGATCTTCGGCATTGCCTTTCTGTTTGCCGTTGGCGAAGAGGGCGGCAGCACCATCGAGCAACTGGCGTTTCCAATGACTGATCTGAGTCGGATGGATGTCGAAGCGCGCGGCGAGTTGCTGCGTGGTCTCGATGCCTTTGAGGGCTTCCAGGGCGACCTTCGCTTTGAACTGGGGGGAATGTTGCTTGCGTTTTGCCATTGCGGTGAAGGTTATGGCCCGTTGCCGACGGGCGAAAAGTCTGTCTTACACCGCTGTCCTAATTTCGGGGTCCACTACAAATAATCTGGCTATTCCTCCAGAAATTATAGCAGAAGTTCGCAACCCATCCACCATCTTTGATTATCTAAGACAGAAGCAAACGGGGACAAGGCGACTGAATGAAGCAAAAGTGCTGGTGGTAGGACAGGGAAGTGTGGGTAAAACGTCGCTGATTCGGCGGTTGCTTTACGATGACTTCGATCCTGCTGAAAACAAAACCGAAGGCATTGACATCCAGGAATGGCAGGTCAAAGTAGAGGATCAGTCCATCGATCTTCATATGTGGGATTTCGGCGGGCAGGAGATCATGCACGCCACCCATCAATTCTTTCTCACCAAGCGCAGCCTCCATGTGTTGGTGCTTGATGCTCGTCTCGGCGAAGAAGAAAATTGCCTCGAATACTGGCTCAAAATGGTCGAGAGCTTCGGCGGTGATTCACCTGTCATCATCGTCGGTAACAAAGTCGATCAGCAACGGCTCGATCTGGATCAGAAAGGACTGCGAACAAAATATCCAGCCATCCAGGATTTCGTAGAAACCTCCTGCGACACGAATGAAGGCATTGATGACTTGCGCACGGTCATCACCCACGAAGTCGGCGCGCTGGATCACATTTATGATGAATTGCCGCTGACGTGGTACACCATCAAGTCGCGCCTGGAAGAGATGGACGAGGACTATCTGCCCTATCACCGCTACGAAGAGATTTGCGCCGAGGTAGGCGTGATAGACACGCAGCGGCAGCGCAACCTTGTCGGCTTCCTGCATGATCTGGGCGTCGTGCTCAACTTTAAG
>DATGCC010000800.1:0-3950 GCA_035312345.1 Rhodothermales bacterium | reverse complement strand
GTGGAGGGTGGCAGAGCGGAGGGCTTCGTGCGGTGTCATGCCGCCCTGCTCGAACATCCACAACTCCCAGTGCGCGCCGAGGCCCTGTAACTGCCCGTGCGCGCCGAGTTGCACGATGTTGCCCTGATCTACCAGCTTATTTGCCTGGGCCGCTACTTCGATGTGGTAATATTCATCCTCCGGCGTCATCTGGCGGCGGCGCGAGCGGCTGTCCACAATCGGGCGCGGCGTGTAGGTCAGCAGCCGCTCGTTCTCCCACACATTCGAGTGCTCATACCAGTAATACTCGCCCGACAGCCCGCCGTAGCTCACCACCAGCGTCGGCGTATAGCCCACCTCAGTCGCCTTCCATAGCTCCAGCACGTCTTTGTAGAGCGGCGCGACGGGGATGTTGTGTTCGATGCCGGTGTGCCCGTCCACGATCATCGTCAGGTTGTGGAAGAACGTCGAGCCGCCTTCGGGAACGACCAGCATCTCCAACTCGCGGGCGGCTTTGAGCACCTGCTGGCGTTGGTCGCGGCGTGGCTGGTTGTAGCTTTTGACGGAGAAGGCACCGACGGCTTTCATCCGGCGCAGGTGCGATCGGGCATCATCCAGGCTGTTGATGACGGCTTTGAAATCGCCATCCGCGCCGTAGAGAATCGTGCCCGTCGAGAAGACACGCGGCCCGACCATCAGGCCCGCCTTGACGAGTTCGGACTGGCTGAAAACCGTCTCGGTCGTTGCCGACGGGTCGTGCGTAGTCGTCACACCGTAGGCAAGGTTGGCGTAATACGGCCAGTTCTGTTGGGGTGAGGGGCCCGTGCCAAAGTGGCTGACGTGCGCGTGGGCATCCACCAAACCCGGCATGATCGTCTTGCCCGTCGCGTCAATCACCGTTGCATCATTGGGCACTTCCACTGCATCCGCCGCGCCGATGGCGGTGATTCGGTTACGGTCGATGACGACGGTGCCGTTCTCGATCACTTCGTCGCCGTTCATCGTGATAAGCCGCGCTCCATTAAAGGCGATTTTGCCCGTTGGAATATCCGATTGCATCGTCAGACCAATCGCTACACCCACGGAATCCGGCTTGGAAATTTCGGCGGGGGCCCCATCGACGAACGAGAACGTCTTGCTCAAATCGCGGGTGAAATATTCGGGGCCGATGAGCCAGTGCAGGCGCTGGCTGTCGGCGGACCAGTGCAGGTCGGTCCCGGCGTCGCGAGTGACTTGCTGGACAGGGATGGCTTTGGTGTCTTTGTTGAGGTCAATGGAACCACCTGTTTTGGGGAACGGCGCGATGTAGGCATTGAAAAGTTCGGTGAAGGCAATCCACTGTCCGTCCGGGCTGGGCACCACCACATCGGCATATTTCATGTCGAAGTGGGTGCGCTCGTCGCCGCCATCAAGCCGGACGCTTTTGTATTGCTTGTCCAGGCCGCCGCCACTCTGGAAGTAGATTCTATCGCCCGCCGCGTTGAAGCGGGCATCGGAGCCATTCTCCTGGATCAGATGTGCTTCTCCGCCGGACGCATTTATCCAGTACAGCCCGGTATCGACGCCGTGGAGGTAGCCGAGCCGCGAGTTGCCGGTGCCGCGCCGGTAGACGATTTTGGAACCATCGGGCGAATAGCGCGGCGTGGAATAATAGCCGGGCCGCGTCGTCAGCGTGCGCGGGTTCGAGCCGTCCAGGCCAATGGTGCGGATCGTGCTCAGGTCGGCGTCGCTCCAGGTGGTGTAGACGAGGGTGCGTCCATCCGGGCTGAACGACGGTTCGTACTCGAAGTGATCGGTGGCGCTGGTGAGGCGCTCCGGTTCGCCATCCGGCAGTTGCTTCTTCCACAGATGCCCGACGGCGTGGAAGACGAGCGCCTGCCCATCCGGCGAGGTCACTGCATCCCGGATCATCTTCGCATCAAACGTTGGCTCTCCGATGTCATAGGCGAAGCGCGCGGCGTCGGTGATGGTCTGCTCCACATCCACTTCAAACGGAATCTCTTCCACTTCGCGCGAGGCCAAATCGATTTTCCAGATTTTGCCCTGTGCCCAGAAGACGATCTGCTGGCTGTCGGGCGTCCAATCGAAGGCGGGGTAGACGCCAAAGATGGCCCACGCCTCCTGCTGGTCGTGGCTGAGGCCGTCGAACAGCGGCTTCTGCGCGCCGGTTTGCAGGTCGTAGAGGTAGAGCACGCTCTTGGTGCGCACGCGCCGGACGAAGGCAATGTGGCGTCCATCCGGCGAGGGCTGTGGGCGCGCTGCACCACCGGCTCCAGTAATCAGGTTGTCGAGGTCGCCCGTCTCGCGGTCCAGGCGGCGGATGACGTAGATCTGGTCGTTGGGGTCTTTGTTATACTGGAACGTGCTGCCGCCGCTCATGTCCTCGCTGAAATACACGTAGCGCCCGTCGGGACTGACGGCGATCTCGTTGCCCTGATCCTGCTGGTCGTTTTTGCGCTCGGTAAGCTGTATGCCCGCCGTGGCGTTGCCACTTGTATGGTACATCCACACCTCGCCCGCGCCGAGCGAGCGCGTGCTGGTGAAGTGCTTGCGGCCCAGCAGATACTGCCCGTCCGGCGTCCACACAGGGCCGTTGAGGAGGCGGAAGCTTTCGTTTGTGACCTGCTTCGGGTCGGAGCCGTCGCGGTTCATCGTCCACAGGTTGTCGCCCCCGGCGCGGTCGCTGGTAAAGGCGATACGGCTGCCGTCTGGACTGTAGCGCGGCTGGATGTCAAACGCCGGGCCGCCTGCAACGAGCGTCGCGTCGCCACCGGTGATTGGAATCCGGTAGATGTCGCCCAGCAGGTCAAAGACGATCTCCTGCCCGTCGGGGCTGACGTCGAGGTTCATCCAGGTACCTTCGGTCGTCGTAAAGGAGACGGTTTCCGTCGGCCCATGGGCGGCGGTGACATCCCATTTCTTGTCATCCGCCGCGTCTTGGGCGAGGACGGCGGGCACGAAAAGCAACAGCGTGAGGAGCGAGAGCCAGCGGTGAGCCATGTGTCTTTCAGAATGGATGCGAAAAAAACGACAGCGGGCAAGGTAGCACACACAGCGCATTGTCGCCACGAAAAGCGCATGACTAAGCAGTGCCACTGAAATTACCGGGACATTATATAGCGCACTGACATAAAAAGGTTATAGCAGGTTTTCAACGGCCAAGCCTAATCATGCCAGAAATAACATTGTCTGAGCTTCGCTATGTGCTTTTCGAGTGGAACCAAAAACACGGTAAGCGATCCGGTCCCACAGATCAAAAATACATCATGGCAATGTCTGTTTTGGCAAGCATGCTTGATATCCAGTGGTTGGACAATAAAATCGATAACCATGATTCTACAAATGCTTATATACGCCCGAAGCCGTCATCGCCTATTGACAACCATCGACACGCGGATCGAGTTATTCAGCTTGGTGAACGGTTATTTAATCTCCAGGCTGTACGCGGAATCAGATTTCCTTTAGATGAGCTTAAAACTAAAAATATCGAGAGTACTTTTGCGGTGTTTGCCGCTGCCGAAATGCTTTTCAAGGCACGTGTGCCATTTGAATTTGTCGAACGCCGACATCAAAAAGGACAGGACTATGATATTAGAATCTTTACAGCAGATGGTGCGGAAGTCGGTTGTGAGGTCAAATGCAAAACTGAGACAACTGTTTATTCGGAGTCTACGCTTCGTTCATCCCTAAAAACAGCAAGACAGCAGCTACCAAGAGGCAAACCAGGATTGATTATTATCATGGTACCAGAGAAATGGTTGATTGATGATACGATTAGACATGCATGGCCGAGAGTGCTAAAATCTATCTATCGTAATACGAGTCGCATAGCCGCTGTATTGTTGTTTGGGGAACACTGGAATTTCTCGGCTGATGGGTCGGCCGAACGTTTCGGGCGGTATATCCATTGGTCAAATGAAAAATCTTTGCTACCGGACACTTTGACCGGTTTTAGCTCTGAAAGAGGAAAA
>DATGCC010000799.1:0-4547 GCA_035312345.1 Rhodothermales bacterium | reverse complement strand
AGTTGCGCCTGTCCACCATTCTCGGCGGCACCTCCGTCGCGCAACTCATTCGCCACCGCAATGCCGATGGGATTCCCGTAGCAGGCACTTCAGCGGGGGCCGCTGTTATCAGCGAGCACATGATTGCGGGTGGCCCATCGGGCGCGACGCCAAAAGCCGGGGCCGTGACGCTGGTTCCGGGCCTTGGCCTCACCAACAGCCTCATCATCGACCAGCACTTCCGCCAGCGCGACCGCCTTGGACGGTTGCTAACTGCCATCTCCTACAACCCTTTCCTCGTTGGCGTCGGCATTGATGAAGACACGGCCTTGTTCATTGACCCAGACGGCGTCTTCGAGGTCGTCGGCAAGGGCGCGGTGACAGTTGTGGATCCAGGCCAGTTGCAGCATTCATCCATGGGACAGGCGCGGCGCAATCAGCCTGTCACGCTCATCGGCTTGCGCCTGCACATCCTCGCTGCTGGCGCGACATTCAACACGCAGACACGGGAAGCGTCGGCGCAATAGCAGCGTATCTTCGCACCAGACCTTTTTTGGATGGATGTCGTTTTGTATGCTAACAACGCCACCGATCGAGACGACGCCATGGCAACCCAGCCCGAACCGTACATCACACCGGAAGATTATCTGGCGACAGAGCGCGAAGCGACGTTCAAAAGCGAATATTTCGCCGGAGAAATCTTTGCGATGCAGAGGGTTGGTGAGCGACACATTTTGCTCACAGGAAACGTGGCAAGCGAAATACATACGCAACTTAAAGATCGACCAGCTAAAGTATACGCAAGTGCAATGCGCGTGCGCGTTAGCCCGACAGGGCTGTACACGTATCCCGATGTGGTCGCGGTTTGCGAGGACGCGCAATTCGATGATGAACACCTCGACACGTTGCTGAATCCGACCGTGCTTTTCGAGGTGCTTTCGCCCTCTACTGAAGGTTATGATCGCGGCAAGAAGTTCGAGCATTATCGGAAGGTGGCCTCGCTGCAAGAATATGTTGTGATCGCACAGGATCGGCATTATGTAGAACATTACACACGGCAGCCAGATTACCAGTGGCTACTGGCTGAAACCGAAAACACGCAGGATCACATCACGCTTCCCTCCATCGACTGCACATTGGCGATGGCAGATATCTACGACAAAGTTGATCTTGACTTGAACGAACCAAACACTCCATGAAAATCCTCTCCACCAACGTCTACGTCGGGCCGAACCAGTATGCCCGGTTTCCGGTCATCCGCCATGTGCTCGACCTCGGCATTCTAGAGCAATGGCCGACGATGAAGCTGGGACAGGACTTTGTGGACAATCTGCTGGAACGGCTGCCAGGCTTGCACGAGCACGGCTGCTCCTACGGCGTGCCGGGCGGCTTCGTGCGGCGAATGACGGAGGACGAAGGCACATGGATGGGCCATGTGATGGAGCATGTTGCCATCGAGTTGCAGAACGTGGCGGGGTCGGACGTGACTTTTGGCAAAACGCGCTCGAATGGCGAAGCTGGTCAGTACAACATGGTCTTTGAGTATCACCAGCGCGAGGTAGGGCTGGAAGCCAGTCGACTGGCGCGGGCCTTGCTGCTAAACCTGCTGCCAGACGACCTCAAAGCCCAGCTTGATGCCGAGATCGAGCCAGACTTTGACTGGGATAAGGAGCGAGATACCTTCATCCGTTATGCCCAGCGCCGCGAGTTGGGACCGTCCACCGCATCTCTTGTGAAGGCTGCCCGCGAGCGTGATATCCCATGGATCCGGCTCAACAAGTACAGTCTCATCCAGTTTGGTCACGGCAAATTTCAGAAGCGGATTCAGGCAACCATCACGAGCGAGACGCGCCATATCGCCGTCGAGATCGCATCGGACAAGGAAGACACGCACAACCTGCTCAACGACCTTGGCCTGCCGGTGCCACAGCAGGAGATGGTTTACAGCGAGCGCGAGGCGGTGCGGGCGGGGCGGCGCATCGGGCATCCGGTCGTCGTCAAGCCGCTCAATGCCAACCACGGACGCGGCGTCTCGATCAATCTGAACAGCGACGAGGAGGTGGCGGCGGCGTTTGAGGGAGCGCAGCAGCATGGCAGCAGCCGGGCTGTGCTCGTTGAGAGTTTCGTTACCGGATTCGATCACCGAATGCTGGTGGTGAACGGCAAACTCGTCGCCGTGGCGAAGCGCGTGCCGGGCCATGTCGTCGGTGATGGCGAGCACACCATTGAGGCACTTGTTGAGGTAGTCAACAACGATCCCCGGCGCGGCATCGGGCATGAGAAGGTGCTAACGCAGCTTCAGTTTGACACCCAGGCAGAGCGGCTGATGGAACAGGCGGGCTATACCCGTAAGACCGTTTTGCCGGAGGGCGAGGTCTTCTACCTGCGCTCCACCGCCAACCTTTCCACGGGCGGCACGTCCATCGACCTGACCGATGTCGTCCATCCCGACAACCGAGCCATGGCGGAGCGGGCCATCCAGGCCATCGGCCTCGACGTGGGCGGCGTAGATTTTCTGACGGACGACATCACCAAATCCTACAAAGACATCGGCGGTGCTATCGTCGAGTGCAACGCCGCGCCCGGTTTCCGCATGCACGTCGCGCCGAGCGAAGGCACAGCCCGCGATGTAGCCGGGCCGGTGATGGACATGCTGTTCCCGCCCGGTACCCCGACACGCATCCCCATCTCCGCCATCACCGGCACCAACGGCAAGACGACGACCTCACGCATGGTGGCGCACATCCTCAAAGGCGCGGGCCACACGGTCGGCATGACCTCGACGGATGGCGTCTACATCGACGGTCAACTCACGGTAAAGGGCGACATGACAGGGCCAACGTCGGCACAAATGGTCCTGCGCGATCCGTCGGTGGACATGGCGGTGATGGAAACGGCGCGGGGCGGGCTGCTGCGGAGCGGCATGGGTTATACCCGTTGCGATGTTGGTGCGTGTCTCAATGTCGCTGCCGATCACCTCGGCCTCAAAGGCATCGACACGCTGGAGCAACTCGCCGAGATCAAGCGCGTCGTCGTCGAATCTGCCAGCGACACCGCCGTGCTGAATGCCGACGATGCGCACTGTTTGCAGATGGCTGATTACACCCGCGCCGAGCACCTGTGCTACGTCACAATGAACCCAAACCACGACCTCGTGCGCGAGCATATCCGCTCTGGCGGGCGGGCCGTGGTGCTGGAGCGCGGCTTCAACGGCGAGATGATTACAATCTTCAACAATGGCGCGCACATCCCGCTGTTGTGGACGCACCTGATCCCGGCGACGCTCGAAGGCAAGGCCGTCCACAACGTTCAGAATGCCATGTTCGCCGCCGCCATTGCCTACAGCCTCGGCCACTCGCTCGACGCCATTCAGCAGGGGCTGCGCACCTTCAGCACGACCTTTTTCCAGGCTCCGGGCCGCATGAATTTCTTCGACGAGCATCCGTTCAAGGTGCTGCTCGACTACGCGCACAACCCCGCCGCCGTGCAGGTGATGTGTACCACCGTCAGCCGGATGGATGTCACCGGGCGGCGCATCGGCGTGATTGCCGCACCGGGCGACCGCCGCGACGAGGATATCCAGGAAATTGCCCGCATCGCTGCTGGACACTTCGATCACTATATCTGCAAAGCCGACGACCGCCGCCGGGGACGGGGGCACGACGAGGTCCCGCAGATGCTGCGCAAGACGCTGATCGAAAACGGTGTAGCCGACGACGCCATTGAGATCATCCCCGACGAAAAAGAGGCCGTGACAAAAGCGCTCCGCACCGCCCAGCCCGGTGATCTACTCGTCATCTTCGGCGACGACATCACGCGCACCTGGAAGCAAATCACTCATTTTAGCCCCGATCTCGAAGACGCCACGCCTGCTGAAACCACAAAGAATGCTGCGATGACGGATGGCGATGAAGAAGAAGTCTTCGAAAGCTTTGTGCTGGACGATCAGCGCCTCATCCGCGACGAACGTGGCGTACGGCTGGCGAAAGAAGAATCCGATTGACGGTTCGGTCGGTCGACTTTAGCAAAACAGTGCGGCGAGGCTCTTTCGGATCTCGCCGCATTGCGTCTGGTGCAGGCCGTCGTTTTTACACTTTTGTGATTCCTCCATACACTTTTGTGATTCACCCGTAGCGCCGCTTGTCTAGGTTGTTTTCAACACGAGGTCCCCAACCAGACGTAAGAGGCTGTTATGCGGTACGCTACAACCCTCCTGCTAGGACTCCTGCTCCCGCCAAGCCAAGCCACAGCGCAAGAAACCACCTTTCATGTACGCATCGAGAACGTGTCGGAGGTAGGTACCCTGATGCCATCCGACGGAAGCGAATTGCCAGCTCCAGTCTCGCCCGGCGTATGGCTGATACACACCAACGACGACCCGCTCTTTACGGTGGGTGCACCAGATCGGGGTGAAGGACTCGAACGCATCGCGGAAGACGCGGACCCGAGCACACTCGCACCCGCCCTCAACGGGGCCATGGGCATCGCATCCAGCGGCGTATTCAACACACCGGATGGCGCAGCCGGCCCAGGCGCGCTGACGCCCGGTCACTCCTATACGTTCTCCA
>DATGCC010000798.1:0-2230 GCA_035312345.1 Rhodothermales bacterium | reverse complement strand
GACACGGCTGCTGTCTTCGACCACAAGATCCATGGCGGTTACGGCGGGCGAGGTGCCACGCTCGGCAGCGACTTCGGCGAGGGTCTTGCCGGTGAGCGGTCGCAGCTTTTCGTTGCGGAAGCCGACGAGCAGCGTGCCTTCGGCTCCGGCGGCGAGGAAGAGATTTTCCCACTCGTCCGTCGGCGTTGTCATCTCGCGTTCCAGGCGGGGACGCAGGGCTGGATCTTGCAGGCGCGTGCGCCACGCCTCGAAGCCGCCTTCCTGCACCCACGGCGGCATAGCCGCATCCAGACCGGTAGCTCCGGCGGTATAGGTGTACATGTCGGCGGTGATGCCCAGGCCCTCGGCGCGGGCGGCTTCTACGCGGTCAATGACATCGTCGAGTTTATCCCAGTTATCTTGCCCGGCGGCTTTCAGGTGGTAGATCTGGGCGCGGATCTCAGCTTCGCGGGCGATGGTGAGGAGTTCATCCACAGCTTCGAGCAGGCGGTTGCCCTCGCTACGCATGTGCGAAATGTAGAGACCATCGTATTCCGCCGCGACTTCGGAGAGGGCGATGAGTTCGTCGGTCTGCGCGTAGAACGCGGGCGCGTAGATGAGCGACGAACCGACGCCAAGCGCGCCGTCCTCCATGGCCTGCCGCACGAGGGCCTGCATGCGTTCCAGTTCATCGGCCGTGGGCGGACGGTCGTCGTAGCCGATTTCGTGGATGCGCACCGTCGTCGCGCCGATGAAGGACGCTACGTTAGAAGCAATGCCTTTGGTGGTCAGTGTTTCCAGATACTCGCCGAGCGTCGTCCACGGGATGTGCAGCGAATCGCCGGGTGCCAGGTTCAGCGCGGCAGCAACGGCGGCGGTGGAGTCGTCGAGTTGGCTGAGCAGGTCATTCAGCGATTCCTGCTTCATCGTTTCGTTCCACGGCCCCATCGACCAGCCCTCGCCGAAGACTTCGAGCGTCACGCCCTGCCGGATGTCACTCTGCGAACGTCCATCGATGAGCAGCGACTCGGTGGCCCAACTCAGCATGTTGATAAAGCCGGGCGCGACAGCCAGTCCTGTCACATCAATTTCGCGGCGTCCCTGCGCGTCGCCCAGATCGCCCACCGCAGCGATGGTATCCGCGTTGAGTGCCACATCGCCGACGACGGGCGTGTTGCCGCTGCCGTCATACAGTGTTCCGCCTCGAAGGATTACATCGTATTCGGGCGAAGTCGAGCAGGCAGCCAGGGACGTAAGGAGCAAGAGGAACAGGCAGCAACGCAAGGGCATAGCGGATAGAATGAAGGAGTGAGGTCGAGTGAGGATCTGCTAAGATAAAACCTTTGCTAGGTTAGTGCTTGGGCAATTTTTATTTGAAAAGGCGAGAGTATGTTTGAAATAAAAGCCTGAATGTGTGTAGCCTTGTAGCAGGTAGACTTTCGATATTATAAGCAAAGCAACAACTTTTTCATGCACAGCAAAATCGACAGAACCGCTGTCCGAAAGATAGATACGGAAGAGACAGAGTCTGACTTCGCCTTTTGGCAGAGCAGGCCGTATCATGAGCGCCTGAGCACGCTCGAATCCATACGGCGTGAATACCACGCCTGGCGCTATGGCGGAACCAGGATTTCAGAGAGTTTGTCGCATGGTTGAACGCCCATAAGGTGCGCTACCTCATCGCTTCAATATTCACCCGCCTCTTCTTCTGGCGTACCCAGTGACATGATGGTCACTTGCAGCGGGAGTGCGTCGGGTTGCGCTACGGTGTCGCGGGTCGGGTCGATGTAGAGACGCAGTTCTCGGGTGTGTTGGGCATCCAGGATCTGATCGAAGTAGGGCGTCTCTTCCTGGTCAATCCAGGCTCTTACCTGAATGCGGTGGTCATCAAGCGGTGTCAGGCGGATGGTGCTGGCGGCATGGTTGTAGCCGTGGATCTGTACGCTTTGCGCGAGGAGGTCGTGGAAGGTGTCGGCCATATCGACGAGGAGCGCCCGGCGGGCTTGCAGCGTTTTTAAGAGGCGGGGGCCTTCGATGTCTTGGTATGCCGGAGGCATGACGGACAGGGCGGCAGTAAGAACGGAGTCGGAAAGCATGGCTTGCACCTGGCGGGCTTCTTCCACAAAAATCTCTTGCGGCACTCCGGCGAGGAGGCGGTGGTCGAGTCGGTAGGCCGAGGCAGCGAGCCGGTCCATCGGGGGCATCTCCTCGGAGAAACCCACAAAGCGCGGGAAAAACAGCGGCGAGACTT
>DATGCC010000797.1:0-6232 GCA_035312345.1 Rhodothermales bacterium | reverse complement strand
ACGGAAAGGCTTGGGCGGATGGGCTACGTCGGTGTCATGCTCGCCGGGCTGGGCACCTTCACCCTGGCACTTGATGGACTGCAACCGGACCGCGATTACTGGCTTGGCGATCTGTTGCTTTTCCTTGCCCTCCTCATGGCTGTCGCCGAGTTGCATCTCATCAAGCCGCTGGCTGCTCGCTATGGCACCACGCCGATGGTTGCGGCTCGTACGGCCATTGGCGGACTACTCTATCTGCTAATCGCTACCCCCGCGCTGGTCGGTGAGGCGTGGTTCGGCCTGGGGATGTGGACGTGGATCGCAATCCTGGCTGGCGGAGCGATTGGCGTCGGTGTGGGGCAGTGGGTGAAAGTGCGGGCGCTGCACACGCTTGGTCCGACCCGTGTTGTGCTCTATGGCAACCTCGTCCCCGTGGCGGCGCTTGTGCTGGCGTGGCTGGCTCTTGGCACCGCGCCATCTACATTGGAAGTTGTCGCCGCTGTGCTGATCCTGATGGGGGCTGTCAGCCTGCAACTCATGGATGTCTATGCCCATCCGGCTGATACCAGCACAGCCGGTGCGTGAGGGTCACACGGGAAGGGTGCGGAGCAGGGCATTGAGCGCCTCAGCCATGGCGTCGCCAAAGGCGGCTCCGCTTTGACGTCGAAACAGGTGCGTCTGGCTTTCTTCGACCACCTGCCAGCTAACCTGCTGTTCATCATCGATCGTTGCTTCGATTGGATCGAGGTACCAGGGCCATTGTTTAAGGTCTTCAGCTTTGGCTGCAGGGATGAACCGCCAGCCTTGTGGGGTGCGAGCCAGCACGTGCCCCGCAGCCATGACGAGGGAGGCCGTGGACCACATGTGCCGTATGCCTGCTTCCACATGCTCCCAGACGGCACCGCGTCCCATTTCGGTCAGGGCGCGGAGGATGTCGCCACGGGCGCTGCCGCTGTAGCCATAGGCAAACCAGGCACGTAACGCATCCGGCAGATGCTCGAAAAGGGCGCGGTGCGACGTTTTCCAATAGGTGCTGCGTTCGTGCTCCGGGTCAAAGGGGCTGTGCTCCGTCGTGCACGGATACCAGTGAACCGGCAACCCGGAACGCCACAGGCCTTCGTAAGCGGCCGGATCCAGTTCCACGTTCCACTCGCGATGGGTGCCGCCGCTGGAGCCTGCATTCAGCACTACAGCTCGGGTCTTCGCCCGCACCAGATCAGGATCACGGTTGAAGGCGGCTGCCACCACCCGCGCCGATCCCACGACGGTGACTACCACCGGTTTGTCGCTGCTCTGTAGCGTATCCAGCACCAGTTCAATCCCAGCCTGCTCCCGACGCGGCTGGTCGCGAACATCGTCTTGCGGATATCGCAGGGGCTGCGCAGGTCCCGTAGCTACGGGGATGGTTCGCCCCGTGAGATAGGCGAGTTGGGTAACCGGGATGAAGCCCGGATCGCGTGGGATATCGAATCCTGACGGAGCGGCCTCCAGAAAACGCTGCGTGACATCCAGGACAACGCCTTTCAGGTCGAACTCTTCCAACGCTATCACGGTCGCGAGGTCCAGTTGGTCATCCGGGTCCTGAGGCGGGTGATAGAGGTCGGTGATGTGGAGCAGGGGAATTGATGAGGGTTCTGTCATCTATTCAGGAATAGGACAAAAAGAGGCGATTGGGTCTCTGGCAGGCCCAAGGTAGGGTGAGGAGGGTAGCGTTGCAAACGGGCAGGCTGGATGCAACGAACCGGGACTGCTTGCAATTCGTCCATGTGTAACCTAGTTACTGTTGATCCAGTTATTTCTGATCCAAAAGGGTGATCGAGATCAAGAAGCAACTGTTCACGTCAGACGAGCATTCCGTCACAAAGGGCCGAAAGAAATTCGGCACCTTCGGCGGTGTCTTTACCCCGACGCTGCTCACGATCCTCGGCGTGATCATGTATCTACGCGAAGGATGGGTGATTGGCAATGCTGGCATTCTGGGTGGGCTCCTCATTATCTCTCTGGCCTTTCTCATCACTACCTGCACGGGCCTTTCCATGTCGTCGATCACGACGAACATTCGCATTGGTTCGGGTGGAGCCTATGCCATCGTTTCGCAGTCGCTGGGGTTGGAGGTGGGCGGTAGCCTCGGCATCCCGCGTTACGTCTCGCAGGCGTTTGCCATCACACTCTATATCTTCGGCTTCCGTGAGGGCTGGCTATGGGTTTTTCCCACCCATCATGCCTTTCTGGTCGATCTCGTGGTGCTGTTGGTGCTGTGGGGCATTGCCTACAAAAGCGCCGATTTAGCCATCAAGACGCAGTATGTCATTCTCGCTATCATTGTGGTCTCTCTGGTATCCATCGGCCTTGCGGCAGCGTACGGGTCCATGCAATACGATGTCGAAAACGTCGGCTTGTGGGGAGCGTTTCCTGGTTCGCCCTCGGAGAATGGATCCGGCACCACGTTCTGGACCATCTTCGCGGTATTCTTCCCCGCCGCGACGGGCATTATGGCCGGGGCGAATATGTCGGGAGATCTCAAAGACCCACGCCGTAGCATCCCTATCGGCACGATGGCTGCCATCGGCGTAAGCTTCGTGATCTACGTGCTGCTGGCCTACTGGCTGGCCCGCTCGGCCACGCCCGAGGAACTGGTGAACAATTACTATGTGATGGTGGACAAAGCCTTCTGGGGGCCAGCGGTGATTGCCGGGTTGCTCGGGGCCACGTTCTCGTCGGCGTTGGCGTCGATGGTGGGGGCAGGCCGGATCCTCCAGGCGATGGGCGATCACCGCATCCTGCCGGGGAGTCCGTGGCTGGGTGCCCTGACGCCAGCCGGTGAGCCGCGCAATGCCATGCTTGTCACGGGGGGCATTGTGTTTGCCTCGCTCTTGCTGCGCGACCTCAATGCCATTGCGCCACTCATCACGATGTTCTTCCTCATCACCTACGCGATGTTGAACGTCGTTGTGCTGATCGAGCAGGGGCTGGGCCTCGTGAGTTTTCGCCCGTTGCTGCGCGTGCCGGTCATCATCCCGTGGATTGGGCTGCTGGGGTCAGTCTATGTGATGTTTATCATCAATCCCATCATCAGCCTGGTCTCAGTGGGCGTGGTGGTTGCGTTTTACGGCGTGCTGGCCCGGCAACGCCTTGACGCGCCCTTCGAGGATGTGCGGAGTGGGTTGTTTGTCTCTTTTGCCGAGTGGGCCGCGAAGAAGGTGACCGAGATGCCAACGTCTCAGGAGCGAGCCTGGAAGCCGAACCTGCTCGTCCCCGTCGAAGACCCCAACGCGCTACGGGGGGTATTCACGATGATCCAAAACATCACGTATCCGAAAGGCTCCGTCAAACTGCTGGGCATTCCACCTGTGGGAGGGGCAGACGGTTTTGACGGGCGTATTGCGACGCTGGCAGGGGCCTTTCGCAAGCACGGCGTCTTTGCGTCAGGGACAGTCGTGGATAATGGGACTTTCGGGCAGAGCGTAGGCACAGGCCTTCAGGTGTTGAAAGGAGCCTTCTTTCAGCCCAACATTGTCTTTCTCCCGCTGCCCGCTACCCAAGAGCGTGAGGCTACCTACAAAACCCTTATTCGACAGGCGGCGGTCTTGCATCTGGGAATCTTGCTCTACGCGCCGCATCCCGTCGCGCAACTGGGGCAACGACAATCGGTCAACGTCTGGATCCGCGACCGTAGCCCGGACTGGCGGCTCCGCTGGGACATCGGCAACTTGGATTTATCCATCCTGACGGCCTATAAGCTGAAGCTGAACTGGGGGGCCCACCTGCGGCTCATCACCGTTCTGGAAGACGAGGCGGAGGAGGAGAAAGCGCGGAACTTCATGAGCAGGCTGATGGATCTGGCACGCCTGCCCAGCACCGAGGTGATCGTCGCCAAGGGGTCCTTCAATGATTACGTTTCCGAAGCACCCCAGGCAGACATAAACATCTTCGGCCTAACCGTGGACCCTGACTTCACCTTCCTCCGGCACATGGTTGATCAGACCCATGCCAGTTGTATTTTTATCCTCGACTCCGGGCAGGAAAGCGCGCTAGCTTGACCATGCTTGACAGTTCAGGCTATTACCGTCATTTCTATTGCACAGTTTGCTCACCACCGTGCAGGGAAACGGTTCGTCCGTTGAGGTAGAAGGTGCCTGTGAGGTTGTCCGGCAGGGTGATGGTGCCCGTAAGCCCCGTTTCGGCGCGGCGAAGCTGAACCTCAATGAGCCCGTCTGGGTGGGGGAGGCGGCATTCAACATGATCAAGGGGACCGAGCGCAGGCGCAATACGGACCGTTTGGAAACCCGGAGAAGCGGGTGTAATTCCGCAGACGATAGCGAGGAAATTGTAGTTGGGGCTGGCACTCCAGGCATGTGCATCGGAACGGGTGGGCTCAGGAGCTTCGGCGAAGGTCGTCAGGCCGAGGTCCAGCATGGTCCGCCAGGGATCCAGACGATCCAGATAGGTGTTGCCCAGCCCGGCCTTTTGCAGGGCGCGGTCGAGGTAGAAGCGGTAGTAGTAGCTGACAGGCGTGAGGTCGTCGTTGGCCAGCATGCGGGTTAATAATGGCGCTTGCTCATCAGGTGGCACCAGATCGACGAGCACCGCCATGACGTTGGTGTGCTGGCTGAAAGCCGTCTGGTTCGGCGTATCGGCGAAAAGGCGGCGGGAGTCATCCCAGTAGATACGCCGCAGGTTGTTTTTCAGATCATCGGCACGGACACGGTAGGCGGCGGCCTCGTCTGCCCGACCAAAAGCATCAGCCAGTTCAGCCGCATAGCCGAGGGCATACACGTACTGGAGGGCGATGATAGCAGAGCGGCCTTCATCGCCGCCAGGGGGCACGCCGCGCGGGAAGGACCAGTCCACGAAGTTCCACCAGGGCATTGGCTCGAAGAGGCCATCGGGGGCGCGGTGCTGCTCGTACCAGTCAAGCACGCCTCGAATGCCAGTGAGGAACGACGCCACAAACGCCGGGTCGTCGCGGTGCATCCAGTAGTCGTGGACCATCGCTACCCAGAATAGCGAGTACGGCGGAATCAGTTGTGACACGTGCGACGGATAGCGGCTTTGCGTAAGGCCTTCGGGGATGCGCGAGACGTCGAAGGCCGTCAGCGCCTGCCGCATGAGCCGGTCGTCGCCGGAGACGTAGAGCGAGATCAACGCCTGGATGCGGGTGTCGCCGACGTACTGGAGTTGTTCGTAATACGGACAGTCGAAGTACGTTTCACCAGCACAGAGACGGGCGGTACGCCAGCCTGTCCGCCAGATGGTGTGCAGCGTCGTGTCGCTAGCGGTGAACTGGGCTTTCGCCTTGAACGGGTAGGCCGTAAAGATGCCCCGTACGTCGTCGAGGGTAAGGGCATCGTCGGCTGTTGTGATGTCGAGTTGGAGGTAGCGGTAGGTACGCCACCAGAGGGGGCGGAAGCGCCGCTCTTCACCGCCATCCGGCAGAAACTGGTCTCTGATTCCTCGTATTACTTTGCCTTCAATGTTATTCCGGTTGCCTTTTTGCCCAGTGGCATCAACAAGAGCTTCAGCGTAGGTTGTAGTAACCTTTGCACCACCTCCACCGCTCACAACGATCTCCGGGTAGGCCGTCGTCAGAATAGACTGGTCCAACAGCACGGTGGCCTGCGTGTGAGGAGGGACAACGAGGGCAGCCTCACCGCTCACAAAGCCGTCGGGTACCTCGACGCCTTGGCTACGTGCTACGCGGTGGAGGCGCTGCGGCGTTTCTTCGGGCAGCGGGATGGTGCGGGGCGTGAGCCGCCAGCCAGAGAATTCGCCGTAGTTTATGCCCCATTCCTGCCGGGCATGGCGGACAGGTGCTGCCGCGAGCCATGCGCTGTCGTCAAAGTCAGGTTGTGCCCAGTCCCACGGATAAGAGCCAGCATCCACAACCTCGCCGGGGCCGACGACGATGTAGGCACCGCCAACATCCGAACGGTGAATGGGCAGCGGGGTGTAGGCTTTGTTTTGCAGCACGCGCCAGCCGCCCCCTGTTTCGGCATTATCAGAGGGGACGGTACTGACAAGAGCTTCGCGTTCTGTGTTGCCCTGCACGATGATGGCCGTGCGGAAGCTGTGCTGGGCCATCGGGCGGAGGTCACCAGCGTTCCAGACTACGGCGGCCAACACGTTGCGGCCCGGTTGTAGGTAGGGAGCCAAATCGACGCTCTCGAATGTCCAGGTAGCCAGATCACTGCGCGCTGGTCCGAACGAGACAGACGTGCCGTTGACGAACAGCCGGTACCGATTGTCTGCCGAG
>DATGCC010000796.1:0-5473 GCA_035312345.1 Rhodothermales bacterium | reverse complement strand
CAATCACCCGCATATCACCACACCGTACCGCAACCCGAACGGCCTGCATGTCTTCCACCAGTACACACTCCGCATCTCGCAGGAGGTACCCGGCGGGCGTGACGCCCTAGCGGCGCATCTGAAAGAGCAAGGCATCCCCTTCGGCATCTATTATCCGGTAGCGTTGCATCAACTCCCCGTCTTCACCGACGAAGTCCCGATGCGCCACGGCGATATGACCGAGACGGAGCGCGCCGGAGCTGAAGTCATCTCCCTCCCGATGCATACCGAGCTCACCGCCGAGCAGCAGCAGTACATCGCCAGCACCGTGCTGGATTTCGTGGAGCACGCCACCGAATCTGCGCTTGCCGAATGAGTCAGGATAGAACCATCAACATCGCGCAGGTAGGCGTCGGCTACTGGGGCAAGAACCTGCTACGTAATTTTGCCGGGCTGCCCCATGTCAACGTCGTCGCGGCCTGCGATCAGCAAGCCGATGTGCTGGAGCACGTCGCAGATCAGTATCCGACTATCGCCACGACGAGCCACTTTCAGGAGTTGCTGGACAACGACACGGTGGAAGCCCTTGTCATTGCTACGGAAACGCCGCAACATTTCGAGATGGCAGAGGCCGCGCTTCAGGCAGGCAAGCACGTCTTCGTCGAGAAGCCGATGGCACAGACGGTGGAAGAAGCCGAGCGCCTTGTCGAACTCGCTGAAGCCAACGACCGGCGACTGATGGTGGGCCATCTGCTGCTCTATCATCCCGCTTTTCGCTATGTCGAGGACTTGATCCAAAGTGGCGACCTGGGCGAGGTGTATTACCTTTACAGCATGCGCGTCAACCTCGGCATCGTCCGGCAACGCGAGAATGCACTCGAAAGCCTCGCGCCGCACGACCTATCTGTAGCACTCGCTTTTCTCGATAAGAAACCGGTTGCGGTTTCGGCGCAGGGTCAGGCGTATCTCCAGCCTGGCGTCGAAGATGTAGTGTTTGCGACCGTGTTTTTCGAAGACGGCGCGCTGGCCCACCTACACACAAGCTGGCTCGACCCGCACAAAGTCCGCAAGGTAACCGTTGTGGGTAGCCGCAAGATGGCCGTGCTGGACGATGTAGCCTCCACCGAAAAGGTACGCCTCTACGACAAAGGCGTGGAGATCCAGCCGGGCGAGGCCCGCTATGCCAACTATGCCGAAGCCATGAGCATCCGCACGGGCGACATTGAGATCCCCCGGATCGAGATGCAGGAGCCGCTCCGTCTGGAATGCCAACACTTTATCGACTGCATTCGTACGGGCCAAACGCCGCGCTCCGACGGACGCAACGGCCTCGCCGTCGTCCGCCTGCTCACCGCAGCGCAACAGTCCCTCCGGCAAAACGGCACGGCAGTGAAGCTTTAGCATAGGCTTCTTCCGTACGATTGGTTATGTTGTGAAGCGCTCGTCGAAACGGGCACCCAGCCACAAACCCATCTTTCGCTCGCATGCGCCACCGTCTGCTCTTCGCCCTGTTGCTTTGCGCCTTCGCCGTTCCTGTCCTGGCGCAGCCGGAGGGCGTACTCCAACTCAACGACCCGCTGCATCGCTTTCTGGAGCGGCAACAAGCACTCGGGCGACTTCCGGGCGCATTCTTGAGCCACCAGCCCCTTTCGGCCTACGAAGCCCGGCGCTACCTCGACTCGCTGGATGTAAGCCTCTTGGGCCGCATCGATCAGCAATTGTATGCGCGGTTCACCGGCGAAGCCGCAGGTCCCGGCGTCAACACGTTTCGCAAGATCATTCCGTTCGCCTATCGCAACGGCAATGACTTTTTCTCTGCCACCGATGACGATTACGCAGTCCTTCTCACCCCACTCGCCTACCTGCAAGTAGGCCAGGCTACACAGTCAGAGTTGGAGGGCCGCGAATCGAGCGTGACAACGTGGCAAAACACCCGTGGAGCCCGCGCCTCCGGCCACATCGGCAAACACATTTTCTTTGAGACCCGTCTGGAAGAGAACCAGCGCCGCGATATTCGCCCAGTCTATGCCGAGGATACCAGTCCTCGCCTGGGCTTTACCAAGTTCAATGACACCACCTACGACTACTTCATTGCTACAGGGCTGATCGGCTTTCGGTCTAAGTTCTTCGAGGTCCGCTTTGGACGAGACCGCAATCGCTGGGACAATGGCAACGCCAGCTTGATCCTTTCCAATTATGCACCGGTCTACGATCAACTACAGATTCGGACGACGTTTTGGCGCTTGCAATACGTCAACCTATTTGCGCGATTTACAGACAAGACCCCACGAGAAGTATATTCCGAGATTGTACCAAGAAAGTATGGAGCCTTCCACCGCCTCGCGCTTTCGTTGCCAGGCCGCGTCGAAATCGACCTCTTTGAAAGCATCATCTTTGGCTCTCCCGACACCCTGGGGGTCCGCGAAAAAGGGTATGAACTGGCCTATCTCAATCCGCTCATTTTCTATCGCTCTGTAGAACATGATCTTGTAGATCCTTCTGGGAATTCTGATAATGCTTTGTTGGGTGGTGGTATTTCCTGGATTGCTTATCCGGGGATACGGCTACGCACCGAGTTATTAATCGACGAACTCAAAGTGAGCCAGATCGGTGAGGGATGGTGGGGCAATAAATGGGGCTGGACCGCAGGGGTAGATCTCCACGATATTCTATTCAGCAACCTGTCTCTTCAATTCGAGTATGCCCGCTTGCGCCCTTTTCTTTATAGTCATAGATCCTCGCTTTCCTCTTTCACCCATTACAACGACTTTTTAGGACACCCCGCAGGCCCCAATGCGGAAGATTTCTCCCTCTTTCTCGATTATCAGCCCGCCCACCGGTGGCGCATAGCTTTGGACGCCTCCTATACACGGCGAGGACGAGACCCAGAGGGCCTGAACTTTGGAGCCGATCCGCTCCAGTCGCATACAACCCGCGCCTCTAGCACCGATGTATTCCTGCTTCAAGGAATTCGGCAAACCCGGATTCTTGTAGAAGGGCATGTGGGCTTTGAGTTTCTCCCTGACGCGTACCTGGCCCTGGCCTTTCGCGCCGAATCTGTTGATGACGAAGAGAGGGGGCTCGACCGCTACCTTATTCCCTCGCTCCTTGCGCGTTGGGGGCTCCCCTATCAGCACCTGCGGTACTGAGCGTAGGCCCTAAAAAAAGCACCTACAGAGAAAACCTCCGCAGGTGCTCTTCCACACGCGCTTGCTGCTGAATCAGAGATCCGTCAAAACAGCAACCTCTTCTCGTTTGCTCTTGTAGGCTGGAACAAGCTCCTGTAATAACGCGAAAAGCTGATCCTGATCACCTTGGCGGACCGCGTTCTTCATTCGTTCGAGTGCTGGGGTGAGATGCAAACGGTCTTCCGCTCCGATCAGCCGATCCTCCCTGGCGCATACGAGGATTTTCTCGTGTTCTGTGGGTTCAAATAATTCATCACGGCCCGACAGTTCTTCAAACAACTTCTCGCCAGGACGAAGCCCCGTGAACACAATTTCAACCTCTTTGCCCCCTTTACGACTACTCAGACGAATGACATCACGGGCCAAATCTACAATTTTTGTCGGCTCTCCCATATCCAGCAAGAAGACCTCGCCCTGCTTGGACATCGCTGCTGCTTGCAACACCAGATGAGCAGCCTCTGGAATCGTCATGAAATAGCGGCTGATGTCGGGATGGGTGACCGTCAGTGGGCCTCCTCGTTCAAGTTGGTCTCGAAATATTTGAAGCACGCTGCCTCGACTACCCAGCACATTTCCAAATCGAACCACTGAAAAAGCACGCCCTGTTTGCGCAGCCACTTGCTGGACCAGCAACTCGGCTACCCTCTTGGTAGCCCCCATAATGCTTGTCGGATTGACCGCCTTGTCTGTAGAGATAGAAACAAAACGCGATACGCCATACCGAGCAGCGAGACGAAGCAGGTTGTGCGTCCCTAATATGTTGTTAGAAACCGCCTCCTCAAGGTTGCTTTCCATGAGCGGGACATGCTTGTGTGCTGCGGCATGAAACACCACCGTCGGCCGATACAAGGCGAACACATGTTCCATACGGTCCCGGTCCCTGATATCTGCAATAACAGCTTGCAGGCGCACAGCCTGGGCACCGGTAATGGCTTGAATTTCTTTCCGCAATTCAGACTCTACCTTGAAGATCGAGTTTTCTCCATGCCCCACCAGCACAAGCTGATTGGGTTTCATAGCGACAATCTGGCGACACAGTTCGGAACCAATAGACCCTCCGGCACCGGTAACAAGCACCGTGCTTCCTTGCAATAAAGCGTTGGCCCTGGTGGTATCTGTTTGAACCGCAGGCCGACGCAACAAATCCTCGACCTGCATGTCACGCAATTGCCGTACGCTGACATGTCCATTGAGCAGTTCATAAACGCTCGGTATGGTCTTGGTCTCCACGCCTGTTTCTTTGCACAGCGCGGCAATTTTACGTATTTCTGCTCCCGATGCACGTGGAATGGCAATGATGATCAAGTCAATATCCAGTTGACCTACGATCTCTGCAATCTCTTCACTGCGTCCCAACACGTTAAGCCCCCGAATCCGCATACGCTGTTTCTCATCGTCATCGTCTACGAAGCCAAGAGGCATCAACCCTAATTCGGGACTGCTGCGCATCTCTTCCACGATCAGCACGCCAGCTTCTCCGGCTCCCACGACCAGCACGCGTCGGTCTTTGGACCCATCAAGACGTACATGCTGCCGGAGTCGTTGGGCAAAACGCACGCTATAGCGCACGCCGCCGACGAACATTAATGCCAAAAGCGCCTCTATGATGGGGACGGAGCGAGGAAACTCCCCCCCTACGAACCCGAAAGGACGCAGCACTACGAAGAACACGCCCAGTTGCACAAGAAGAGCGACGTTGATGGCCAGCGAAATCTTTGCTAGCTCGTCTATGCTGGCATAGCGCCAGTAGCGATTGTAGAGACCTGTGACTACAAAAATGCCGACTTTAACAGAACCAAATACCAGCGTTACAACAAGAAGAGAAAGGCTGTGAGACCTTGCTGCCTCAACCGCTTCCACACGCAGCAAAAGGGCCAGCGCAGGGGTACAACCAAAAATGATAAGGTCTATGAGGAAAAAATGTCGATTCCGAAGCCGCAACAACAGTTCGGCAAACCGATCTACATATTTTCTCATCCTGAACATGTGATGCTTGATTAGCTATTGATGACGCATGCGGCAAAAACCGTTCTCTACGAACATACCGCTGATGGCGCTTACTCGCTAGTTTAACAAGGCGTTACTTCCTGAATTTCTTGTATCGACCGCATGCCCATTTTCTTTCATCGGCGCACGAGGGTAGCCATGGTACGGAAAATGAGTTGGACATCGGAAAAAAAGCTACGTTGGTGTAGGTAGTTCAATTCCAGGGCCAGTTTGGCTGGGAGTACCTCTTCGCAATAGATGATCTCCCAATCCTTACCAGTAATCAGGTTTTCCTCATCGTGATAGGCCAGCGAGGCCGG
>DATGCC010000795.1:0-2037 GCA_035312345.1 Rhodothermales bacterium | reverse complement strand
CCACTATAGCCATCATCACGATAGATGTGGGCCTGGACTAGGTGCCACTCGGGGTGCTTGGTCACCTCGGCACGAAGGCGGTCAAGTTGCTGGTCAAGGGACTGCGTATGTTGTTGGCCTCGGGTCGAGACCCGGGCATAGAGGGCGATGTTCATGGGGATGCTCCGGTTGGGTTGATGGAACGGGCTCAGGACCCGTATCTTGTTCCATCGCCCAGCGCAGCAGGAACTGGTAGGCGTAGTCCCATCGACGTTGCACATCGGGTCGGTTGATCAGGGTGCGGCTGACTTCCCATTGTGTGTGCATGGCTCCTCCTGCGTGGTGATGGTCTCACCGAGGAGGATAGCCCCAAGGGGGAGTTAGTCACGCAGCCGCAAGGGACGCCGGGGCCACGATAGATCGAGTTCCGTCCAACGGGTCAAACAAAATTTGTCATTTGTGATTATACCATTGAAAACAAGGTCATAGACGCGTAGCCTTATAGGCTCCCAGACGCCTCTCCTCATTCCGCCCAGCGCAGCCGGACGATGAGCGCCCGGTGATCCGAGTGGTCGGCTTTGGTGACATGCGCTGAGACGACCTCCCACTCATTGCTGGCCAGAACATGATCAATGCGGGCGAAGGGCCGGTCGGCGCGGTAGGTGGCTCCCCAACCCTGCCCTGCCACCTTGAACGCATCCTGCAATCCCTGGGCGATACCGTAGAAGGCATGGTTGTGCGGCGTGCTGTTGAAGTCGCCACTGACGATGACAGGCAGGGTTTCCTCAGCTAGCATAGCCTGGACCTTGCGCATCTCGGCGGCGCGATCCAGGTAGGCATCCCGGTACTGCAGCAGGTATCGCTTCCAGAAGGAAAATGAATAGATGTTGCGGCCCGCATCTTCCCAAGGCTTGGTGTAGCCGAAGGAATGCAGGTGCAGGTTGTAATGTACCGCCTCGCGGCCCTTCCACCGGAAATGCGTGCGCACGACACCGGTGCCCATGTTATCCTCATGCAGCAATCGCTGTGTCTGCTCTACCAACTCAACTTCCGCCAGCACGGGTTGCTTTGTGTAGACGGCCTCCCGCTCACCATCCGGTCCGATGATGTGATAGCCCAGCGAATCGATGAGCGCCCGAATAGGCACGATGGGACGAATCCGGCGGCCCGTCGGATGAAACTCGACCGACGATTCTTGCAGCGCGACAATATCTGGATCCTCGATCCGCACCAATTTTGTGATGGCATGGCCCTGCTCCTCGGCCTGCGCCCCGCCGCCCTTTGAGGTGTTAAAGGTCAGCAGCACCAGGTCGTCCGGCTGCGGCTCGGCTCCGCCACCGAAAGAAGCAAAACGCAGTAGCGCCAACACCAGCAGCACCACATGTACCGCCAACAGCCGCCACCGCTGCATCAGCGCAACGGTGATGGTAACAACGACCAGCACCATGCTGAGATACGGTAGTCCCGTAGCGACGACTTCGGCCCACCAAAAAAAACGCGACGGCACATAGCGAGACGCATACCCGACGACAAACAGGACCAGCAGCAGCCCGTCAAGCAACAGCAGCAAGGAAAGAGAAAGGCGACGAATCACGAGGGGGCGCTTTTTTAGGGGTTGGGTGATAGGGGGTAGTGGATAGGACAAAATAGGCTCTCTATCTATACGCTCCACCATCCACCACTAACTCATGCGTCGGCTGGCTTCATCAAGCACCCGCCGCTCTTCTTCGGTCAGCGCCTGGAATCCCTTCTCGCTGATCTTGTCGAGAATGCGATCCACCTCATGCTCCAGCGAGGGCTCGGTTTCCTCTTTCTGCTGCGACGCCCGGAGCTTGGATACCAGCGGATTTCCTGATTTTCGGCTGGATGACTTGCGCTCTTTGCCCGGGCCCCGCGAGGCCAGCCATGCTTCCATTCGGCTTAACATGCTGCCATGCTCCACCGCTACGGTGCGCTCGCGCCGAGGTTGCCGCCGCTCCCGGAAGAAAATGCGGGTCCACGAGGTCAGGTCGATGTTGCGCTGCTCGGCTTTGACGAAGAGGAAACCGAAGAGCGCCC
>DATGCC010000794.1:0-14378 GCA_035312345.1 Rhodothermales bacterium | reverse complement strand
GCCGGTCGGAGTGCAGGTGGATGCTCGTGAGCGGTTGCAGCCCCAGCGTGACGGCAAAGTTGATCTCTTGCAGCGTCTCGCCGAAGTGGCGCGTCACGAGGTCCGACATTTTCTGTTCAAACGCGCTGGCCGAAACGCCGTCTTCCAGTAACAAATAAGTGTAGCCGCCGAGCGAAAGCCAGGCCTCAGGGTTCTCCGGCTGCAAGTTATCGAGCGTCGCGTAGGATACGAGGATGTCCGTCGTGAAATGGGAATTCGTCGGGATGTCCGCCATCACGCCCGTGACGTTGAACGTGAGCGTGTCATTGAGCGTGAGGCTCTGGCCCAGGGCTCGGTCCGTGCCGAAATACTTCTGCGCCGTCGTCTCGGTAAGAACCAGTGAGTTGGGTTCATTGAGCGCCGTCTCAGGATCACCTTCGACCAGCGGGAAGCTGAACACGTCGAAGATTTCTGGCTCGGCAAAGAGGGTCTGGTCGTCGTAGAAATAGGTACCCTCGTGCTGGATGACGGGGTTCCAGTTGTTGAGCCGGACGAGGTGTTCCACCTCTGGATATTCTGCGCGCAACGCTGTACCGACCGGGCGGCTCGTGATGGCAAAACGATCCATCGGCGCGTTCGGCGGCTGAGCATCCATCGTGACGCGGTAGATGCGGTCGGCGTGCTCGTGGAAACGGTCGTAACTGCGCTCGTCCTGCACGAACAGCAGCATCAGCACGCAGCAGGCCAGCCCCAGCGCCAGCCCGGCCACGTTGATGAACGAATAGCCCTTGTGCTTGCGAAGGGTACGAAGCGAGACTTTGAGGTAGTTTTTTAGCATGATTTGCCTACGGGATGGATGAAAACGGGTTGCACACGGCTGGGGTGAACGACCGATTGGGTGGAAAATCTATCGTTGAAACACGCAACCAACCCCGTTATTATTCATACCGCAGTGATTTTACCGGATCAGACAGCGCCGCCTTAATGGCCTGATAACTCACCGTCAGCACAGCGATGAGCAGCGCCAGCGCGCCTGCCAGCACGAACGTCCCGACACCCAGGTCTACACGGTAGGCGAAGTCATTGAGCCAACGACTCATAGCGAGGTAACCAATGGGAGCCGCGAGAACGAGGGCGAGGGCGACGAGTTTGAGAAAGTCCTTCGAGAGCAGCAGCACGATGCCAGGCACACTCGCGCCAAGCACTTTGCGGATGCCGATTTCTTTGGTGCGTTGTTCTGCCGTAAACGCAGCGAGGCCGAACAGACCCAGGCAGGCTATCAAAATCGCCAGCAACGACGTATAGCTAAACACCTCATGTAGCCGATCTTCGGTCTGATAGAGTTGCTGAAAATCCTCGTCCAGGAAAGAATACTGAAAAGGATATCCTGGCTCGAAGCTTTGCCATTGCTGCTCCAGAAAGTCCAGGGTACCTGGGACATTACTTGGATGAGTGCGCACAATGACCTTCTCAAACCAGTCTGGCTGCACGCGCATCAGCAGTGGTTCGATGGTAGCCTGTAGTGATTCGAAATGGAAGTTGTTTGCCACGCCGACCACGGTGCCGAGCGGGTTGCCTTCCGCGTCGGAAATGGTTTTTCCGAGGGCTATGTCCCACCCGAATCGATGTACTGCCGCTTCGTTGACGATGAACGAGGTGCTTTCATCCTGTGCGCTTGAGAAAGACCGCCCTGCCACCATCTCGATACCGAGCGTTTGTATGAAATCAGGGTCTACGAAGAGGATGGGAATCGATAGACCTTCGTTCGCAGGAAACCCTTCTGGACGGTGAACGATCTGATCGTAGCCCTGCCCGGGGACATCAGACGAAGCGGCTACGCTGATAATATCAGGGGATTGTCGCAGGACATCCTTGATGAGTTGGTAGCGTTGCTGCGTGGTCGCATCCTGCATCGGGATCACAACCACTTGCTCTTCCTCAAAACCCAGATCTTTATTTCTCAGATAATCGAGTTGGCTAGACACGATAAGCGTCCCGATGATGAGAAAGGCCGAGATAGCAAACTGTGTTACTACCAACCCCTGACGCAAGCGCAGGCTGGCCGCCCCGGCTTTTTTGCTGCGAAGGGAGGCCACCGGTTGAAGACGAGCCAAAAACAATGCAGGATAAAGCCCTGCTACCAACCCTACCAATAGTCCCAAACCCAGAAAGGACGCCCACATCCCCCGGGAGTATGCAAGATTTAGGGTTTTGCCAGTAAGCATATTGAATGTCGAAAGACTCAGGTTTACCAGCAAAAAGGATAACCCCAGAGCCAACAAGGTCAACAGAATCGACTCGCCGATAAACTGCTGGACCAACTGCGTGCGATGCGCTCCGATCACTTTGCGAACCCCGATTTCTCGCACCCGGTCGACTGAACGCGCCGTGGTCAGGTTGACGAAGTTGATGCAGGCGATGAGCAGAACAAACAGGCCAAGCAACCCGAGGAAGTAAGAAGAACGAATGTCTCCATTGGCCTCTAGCTCGCCAGACCGGTGGGAGTACAAATGAATCTCGGTTATCGGTTGTAGACCGAGATGCCAGGTGCCTGCCCAATCCTCTTGAATGTTTCTCTCGATGAAAACAGGAAGCTTGGCCTCTAAATCCTTTGCCACTTTGGGATTGCTGAGTAGCAGATAGGTATGCACACCTGTCCAGCCCCAGTTTTGCAGACGATCTCCATAAAGCGTCTCCAAGCTAGAAAAGGAGGCTAAAAGCGCTGGTTGAAAGTGCGACTGGACTGAAACCGGAGCAAGGATGCCTGTAACAGTGAGCGGGTGCTCCCGCTCAAAAGTCAGGGTTTGCCCTATGGGATCGTCCTCCCCAAAAAAGATGCGGGCGGCTTCTTGCGTGAGCACTACGGAGAAGGGTGCGTCCAGCGCTGTAGCCGCGTTTCCTTCCACAAGGGGTACATCCAGTACATCAAAGATCGAAGGGTCTGCGAAATAAAAGCGCTCTTCGTAAAAACGATGCTCATTGCGAGCGAGCAATACCGAACCCACCTTGCGTATGCGGAAAGCATTGAGGACATCGGGAAAGTCATTACGTAGCGCTGCTGCCATCGGGGGCGTCGTGCGCGCTGTACTAAAAACCTCCCCCGAAACATCCACCTCTAGCGTAACTCGGTATATCTGATCAGCCTGCTCATGGTACTGGTCGTAGCTCAGTTCATCTTGTACGTACAATAGGATGAGTAACGCACACGCCATCCCCACCGCCAGCCCAGTAATGTTGATGAACATGTAAGCCTTGTGCCGGACCAAGTGTCGCCAAGCCACCTTCAGGTAATTCTCCAACATGATGCCGCCAGCAAAGTGAGAGGAGTGCTGGCGGTTAGACAAGCGTATTCCTCGAAAAGGTTACAGCAGGCTAATGGATTGTTCAAGGTTCAAGCATAAAGTCAGATAGCAAGCAACCGTGACCCCTGAACCTCGAATCCAGCCTCTCCTTATTCATACCGTAGCGATTTCACCGGATCCGCCAGCGCCGCCTTGATGGCCTGATAGCTCACCGTCAACACAGCGATGAGCAGCGCGAGCCCGCCTGCCAGCACAAACGTCCCAACACCCAGGTCTACACGGTAAGCGAAGTCATCCAGCCACCGACTCATGGCGAAGTAAGCAACAGGGCCTGCTACAACCAGCGCCACGAGCACGAGGCGAGCGAAATCTTTTGAGAGCAGCAGCACAACGCCGGGCACACTCGCGCCGAGCACTTTGCGCACGCCGACCTCTTTGGTACGCTGCTCTGCCGTGAAGGCAGCAAGGCCGAACAGGCCCAGGCACGCAATCAAAATGGCGAGCCCGGCGAAATAACCGATGATGGTGCCAAAACGGGCGTCGGCACGGTGTAGTTGTTCAAAACTGTCGTCAATGAAGAAATAGTCATAGGCCCCATCGGGCGTATGCATGCGCCAGGTTTCTTCCAGAAAAGCCAGGGTACCGCTCACATCACCCGGACGGATCTTCGCAGAGATAAACGTACGCCACCATTGTTCACCGGATCGCATGTGGAACACCAGCGGCGGAATTTCCTCATGCATCGAGCCCAGATGGAAATCTTGCACGACGCCGACGACAGGACCTTCCGTTGGGCCATTGCTCCACAATATGTTTTTGCCGAGTGCTTCCTGCAGCGACCCCCAGCCAAAGCGCCGCACGGCTGCCTCATTGATGAGAAACGCACTGCTATCGCTTGCCAGTTCACTCGACAGGTTGCGCCCCGCCAGCAACGTCATGCCATAGGTTTCCAGAAACGTGTCATCGATGATGTAGCTCTCGACGCTGACGTTCTCCTCGAAGCCGTCTGGCAGCACCGGGCGGCCATCGCCGTTGATGGTGTTGACCGGCACCCGCTGCGACACAGAGACGCTGAGTACCTCTGGATGCTGGAGCAAGGTTTCACGGAGCACGTCTTCCTGGGGGCTGTACGGCATCACCACCACCTGCTCTTTGTCAAACCCCAGGTTCTTCTGGCTCAGGTAGCTGAGCTGCTGATACACGGTGAGGGTGCCGATGATGAGCACCACTGAGATGGCAAACTGGAAGACGACGAGGCTTTTCCGTAGCGGTGCTCCCGCAGCACTGGATAGGAAACGCCCCTTCAAAGCTGTTGTGGGCTGGAAGCGCGACAGGAAAAGCGCCGGATACAACCCCGATACGCCGCCGACCACAAACAAGAGCGCAGGCAAAGCCCAGAGTAGGAAGCCATCGTAGAGATAGCTGAGCGTCAGGGCCTGACCGAAGAGGTTGTTGAAGACCGGCAGCATGGCTTCGACGAGCAGAAGCGCCAGCACCAGCGCCAGCCCGCAAAACAGAAACGCCTCGCCGAGAAACTGACCCACAAGTTGCCCGCGATAGGCCCCGAGTACTTTGCGCATTCCCACCTCTCGCGCCCGCTTCAGCGAGCGAGCCGTTGACAGGTTGATGAAGTTGATGCAGGCCAGCAGCAGGATGAAGAAGCCAATAGCCCCAAAAAGGTAGAGGTACGCGATATCGCTCTTCGGTTTGAATCCACCTTCATAGCCGGTGTACAGATGCAGGTCGGTGATTGGCTCCAGATGCATCACTGAGGAGTAGGTTGGCGAGGAGAGGTGCCGATCCACAAAGTCAGGCAACTTGCTTTCGAGCCGTTCAGGCGGTGTGCCTTCGGGCAGGAGCACGTACGTCCAGATGGGTTTGCTCGACCCGAAGTTGTCACGCTCGGTCTCGACGCCTTCCAGCGACACCAGCGCCTCGAAGGCCAGGTGCGTGTTGGACGGCAAATCATCTAGGACGCCCGTAACCGTGAGATCCAGGCTCCCCGCCGGATAGCCGTCATACGCAAACGTCTTGCCCATCGGGTCTTCATCGCCGAAGTATTTGCGGGCCAGCGACGCGGCCAGCACCACCGAGCCAGGGGTCGTCAGCGCCGTTTGGGGATCGCCTGCGCGGAAGTCGAAGGAAAAAACCTCAAATACGCCTGGGTCAGCAAAGTACAAACCGGATTCACGAAAGACCGTATCCTCATGGCGCAGCACCGGCTGAAAGCCCCGCCAGAAACGCACAACCTCCTCTACCTCTGGAAACTCCGTTTTGAGCGTAGGCCCCATGGGTACCTGGGACCGCGCTGACTTGGTGATACCATCCTCCGAAGTCGTCTCGCGCACAACACGGTAGATCCGGTCCGCGTTTTCATGATAGCGGTCATAAGAAAGCTCACTCCGCACGAAGAGCAAGATCAACACACAGCACGCCATCCCGACAGCAAGGCCAAAGATGTTGATGAACGCATAGCCCGTGTGACGACGCAGGGTGCGAAAGGCGATTTTGAAGTAGTTTTTGAACATGAGCTATCAGCTATTAGCCGTCGGCTATCAGCTTTAAGAGGAAAGAAAACGGTGAGGGTGGAGCGGCTGTAAGCTAGTAGCTGACCGCTTAAAGCTTACTCATATCGCAGCGATTTCACGGGGTCGGCCAGCGCGGCGCGGATGGCCTGATAACTCACTGTCAGCACTGCGATGAGCAGCGCCAGCCCACCCGCCAGCACAAAGGTCCCCACGCTGATCTCCACGCGGTAGGCAAAGTCAGCGAGCCAATGATTCATGGCGAGATAGGACAGCGGTGCTGCCATGACGAGCGCGACCAGCACCAGCCGGACGAAATCTTTTGAGAGCAGCAAAACGATGCCCGGGATCGTTGCGCCGAGGACTTTCCGTACTCCGATTTCCTTGGTGCGGCGCTGCACCGAGAACGCCGCCAGCCCCAGCAGACCCAGGCAGGCAATCAAGATGGCGAGGATAGCGGCATAGCGAATCAGCCGGGCCGTGCGCTGCTCGGCCTCATACTGCATGGCGAAGTCCTGATCGACGAAGCTATACTCGAAGGGATGCCGGGGGTCTATTTGCTCGAAGGTCGTCTTCAGGAAAGCCAGCGTTTCAGGAATCTGGTCGGGGCGGATGCGCACGGACAACCGTCGGAAATAGGTGGGATCGATGTGCAATATCATCGGCTCAATAGCTTCGTGGAGGGAGCGGACGTGGAAATCCTGCACCACGCCAACGTCCGCCCCCAGCTTTTCGCTGTCCCAGGTGATGGTTTTGCCCAATGGCTCATCCCACCCGAAGGTGCGGACAGCCGTCTCGTTGACCATGAACGCCTGGGTCGCATCGGTAGGCAGGTTTTCCGAAAAGGCGCGGCCTGCCGTCACGTGCATCCCCATCGTCTCGAGGTAATCATAGTCCACGATATACGTGGGCAGATCCAGCGTCTCCTCGATGCCTTCTACCTCAACATAGTATCGCCCCAGTCCGCGCCCCGGCGTGTGGTACGACGCGGCAGCTTGCACCACGCCCGGATGCGCCAGCACCTCCTGCTTGATCGTCTCATACTGGCTACGCACCCCGCTATCCTGTAACGGAATCACTGCCACCTGCTCTTTATCGAAGCCGAGATTTTTGCGCTGGATATACGCCAACTGCTCGGCCATGACGAGCGTGCCGGTGATGAGGACGACAGCGATACCGAACTGGAGCACGACCAGCCCTTTCCGCAACCATGCTCCTGCGGAGCCGGGTGTGGCCTGGCTTTTCAAAACCTGCGCAGGGCAAAAAATCGAGAGGGCGAAAGCAGGATAGCTGCCCGCCAGTACGCCCACGGCGAGCCCTGTGCCGAGCAGTCCGATCCACCACAGGAAACCGCCGCCGAAGGTCAGCGCTTTGCCAGTCAGGGTATTGAAAGCTGGGAGCGTGAGTTCGACCAGCACCACCGCCAACCCCATTGCCAGAAGCGCCAACAGGACCGACTCGCCCAGAAACTGCCGCACGAGTTGGCGGCGGACGGCACCGAGCACCTTACGCAGCCCTACCTCACGCGCCCGCTCTGCCGACCGCGCTGTCGTCAGGCTCATAAAATTGATACAGGCAATGAGCAGAATGAACAGTGCGACGCTGGAAAAGAGGTAGAGATACCGGGCATCGCCCCCCTCGCCGAGTTCACCTGGCAGGTCCGAATACAGATGCACATCGGTGAGGGGCGTCAGATAAAACCGACTGCCCCCTGCCTCTGGGCCGAGGCGCTGGGCAACGATAGCAGGTAGCTTGGCTTCGAAGGCAGCCGCATCATAGCCCGCCGACAGCAGCAGGTACGTGCTCGTCACAGCGCTATCCCATTGCCCGAGCGCTTCAGGTTGCAGGGTGTTGAGCGTCGCATAAGACGCCAGGAAGTCGAAGCGGAAATGGGCGTTGTTCGGGATATTTTGCAGTACGCCTGTGACGGTGAAATCGCCCATGTCTTCGACGGTCAACATACGCCCCACCGGATTTTCAGGACCGAAGTACTTGCGGGCAGCATCTTCGGTAAGAACAAGGGTAAACGGCGCGGCCAGCGCTGCACCCGCCTCGCCGTGGATGAGCGGGAAGGAAAAAGCGTCGAAGACCGACGCATCGGCGAAGTAGAAGGCTTCTTCCTTGAACAGGTCGTCGCCGCGTCGCAGAACAGCCTCGCCCCGACGGAACCGGACAGCGGCCTCGACTTCGGGAAAGGCATCCAGCAGCGCAGGGGCCAGGGGGTGGGGCGTGCGCGCCGTGGGCCAGACCTGCCCCCCATCATCCATCACGAAAGCGACACGGTAGAGGCGGTCGGCGTTTTCATGGAAGCGGTCGTAGCTCACCTCCTGCCGCACGTATAGCCCGATCAGCAAACAGCACGCCATCCCCACCGCCAGTCCGGCAATATTGATGAACGAAAAGGCCCGATGCCGACGCAGATTGCGCAACGCGATGGTTAGGTAATTTTTTAGCATCGTTCAGTCAAAGTTGGGGATAAAGAGGCGTGCGACAAAGGAGCCACCTAGATGTGACCGTTGACCGGCTCGACGATGCGCTGGCGGAACGTGACGGGGACCATCCCGCCCCCCGGTGGTCCGATCTGAAGCAGTTCCCAGTCTCCTTCAAAGTTGCGGATGTGGTCGCGAAGTCGGTCAATGCGCGTTTCAGTGTCCACGTCTTCGGGCCACGGAAACGACTCAACGCGGTAGTTCATGGCGTGCTTCTTGCCATCCACCGTCACTTCCAGCAACACGGTGCGGTTCAATTGGAGTTCAGGAACGGGAATGCAGATCATGCTCATGACGTTCGGGGTTTATGGTTTACGGTTTCTAGTTAATGGTTTTATGTTCACGGTTCGAGGAGAAATCACTAACCATCCGACTCATAGAGTAGCGATTTGACTGGATCGGCCAGCGCAGCACGGATGGCCTGGTAGCTGACGGTGAGCAGGGCAATGCCGAGCGCCAGTATACCCGACAGGGCAAACACGCTAACGCCCGGATCAATGTGGTAGGCGAAGTCGGCGAGCCAGCGCGCCGTGGCGAGGGAGGCCAAGGGCACGGCCAGTACAAATCCAATCAAGACCAGCTTGACGAAGTCCTTCGACAACAGGACTACGATGCTGCCGACGGTGGCTCCGAGCACCTTGCGCACGCCGATCTCTTTCGTCCGTTGCTCTGCCGTAAATGAGGCAAGACCGAACAGGCCCATACACGCGATGAGGATCGCCAGCAAGGTTGCGTAGCTGATGATCCGGCTCAACTGCGCTTCGGCCTGGTACATTTCGCTCGCTTGGTCGTCGAGGAAGGCCATGTCAAGGGGCCATTCCGGGGCAAGGCGGGCCCAGGCGGCTTCGATGTGAGCAAGCGTGGCGGGCAGGTCGTTGGGCCGAATGCGAAGGGCAAGGTAGGTCCAGGTGTGCGTGCTGGGCGTGACGCTGATAATCAGCGGGCGGATCTCGGTGTGAAGCGATTCGAAATGGAAATCCTCCACCACGCCTACCACACGGCCTCGGGTAAACGGCTCTGGATTGCTGCCAAAGAAGATGCCGACTTCGCGGTCCAGCACAGCGTCGTCCCAGCCAAGCGCTCGCACGGCGGCGGCATTGAGCACGTAATCGGGAATGGTGTCCGATAGCGCCGCTTCTGAGAGATTGGGGCGGGTCTCCCAGGTCAGGTTGTAGGTCTCGAAGAAATTCGGACTAACCAGCATGTAAGCATTAGCGATCTGCTCATCATTGGAGGTAGCCATGGGGCGCATACCGAGTTCGAAGAACGAATGGCCGCTGCCCGGCACGTCGGAAGTGCCCGCCACCTGCACAACGCCGGCACCCGTCAACTCCTCCTGATACCGCGTCAGGTCCATCGGCTCGGTGCGTTGCGGCGAGCGGATGTAGGCGATCTGGTCTTCGTCGAAGCCGAGATCGCGGGCAAGCAGATAGTCGATCTGCTCGGACATAATGCCGATGCCGATGAGGAAAAAGATCGTCACCACGAACTGTGCTGTCACCAGCAGTTTGCGTAATGACACACCCTGCTGTGAGCCGTGGTGCGCACCTTTCAGCACCCGCGCTGGCCGGAACGCCGAGAGAAAAAAGGCTGGATAGCTGCCCGCAACGGTTCCCACCACCAACGCCAGGGCCACCAACGCGCCGACCATCACCCAGCCGTCTGCACCAAAGAGCGTCATCTCCCGATCGGTCAGCATGTTGAGGGCAGGCAAAAACACCTGCGCCAGGGCCAGGGCCAGCACCACGGCGATACTACTCAACAAAACGGCTTCGCCGAGGAACTGCCGGATCAGGTTGGCCCGGTTCGCGCCGAGCACCTTGCGCATGCCGACTTCCCGCGCCCGCTGCGCGGATCGGGCCGTGGCAAGGTTCATGAAGTTGACGCAGGCAATCAGAAGAATCAGCAGTGCGATGCCTGAGAAGGCATAAAGTGCCGTGATGCTGCCGTTGGGTTCGATTTCGCCCTGCAAGCGGGAATGCAGGTGAATGTCTGTCAGCGGTTGCAGCGAGAGCGTGGTAGTTGCCTGCATCGCGTCAGGATAATGCTGCTGCACGAATGCGGGAAGCCGGGCCTCTATCGTGGCGACATCGGTATCGGAGAGCAGTACGTAGGTGGGGCGGAAGTTAAAATCCCACTGCTCCGCCATCATCTCCAGAAAGCGCGGCTGCGAGGCCATCGGAGCCAGGAAGTCGAAATGGAAATGCGCATTCGGTGGCAGGGCTTCGACGACGCCCGTCACCTCGAATTCCTGGGAGCCTTCAAAGGTGAATAGCAACGTCTGCCCTATCGGATTTTCATCGCCGAAATACTTGCGTGCCATCGCTTCGGTCAGCAGGATGCTGTTCGGCCGTTGGAGCACTGTTTCGGGATTGCCCTGCATCAGATTGAGGCTGAACACGTCAAACACATTGGGATCGGCAAAGTAGAGTCCTTCTTCGTGGAACTGCTGGTCGCCGTGGCTCATCACGCCGGTCCAGGCCGGGCCGAGGCGCACAGCCTGCTCAACGCCGGGCATTTCTTCTTGCAACGCAGCCGCCAGTGGCACGGGCGTTCGCGCCGACGCCGTGACGACGCCGTTGGTCTCCTGCTCGCTCACCACGCGGTAGATGTGATCAGCGTTCTCATGAAAGCGGTCATAGCTCAGTTCGTGCCGCACATAGCGCAGCATCAGCACGCAACACGCCACGCCTACCGCCAATCCAACGACGTTGATGAAAGTATAACCGGGATGCCGCCGTAGCGTGCGAAAGGCGATGGTGAGATAGTTTTTGATCATAGCTCTCAGCTATTAGCCGTCAGCGATCAGCTTTGTGAGTAAAGAAAGCGGTCTGTCTTCAGAAACTCATAGCTGAAAGCTGACCGCTGAAAGCTTTATTCATACCGCAGCGACTCTACCGGATCAGCCAGCGACGCTTTGATCGCCTGATAGCTCACTGTCAAGAAGGCTATAGCGACAGCGGCGAGACCTGCCAGCACGAACACGCCGGGACCTAGCGCTATTCGATAGGCAAACGCCTCCAACCACTTCGCCATAGCGAAATACGCGATGGGCGCGGCGATGACGAAAGCCACCGCAACCAACTTCAGGAAATCCTTCGAGAGCAACCCAACGAGACCAACGACGCTCGCACCAAGGACTTTGCGGATGCCAATCTCCTTCGTTCGTTGCCGAGCAGCGTGTGCCGCCAGCCCGAAGAGCCCAAGCCCTGCAATGAAGAGCGCGATGAGGGTGAAATAGCTCACCCCCTGTCCCAGCTTTTGCTCGGCCCGGTACATCTGGTCGAAGTTCTCATCGACGAACTGGTACTCGAACGGATAGGGGGAGCGTTGCATCCAGGCAGCCTCAATGCCAGCCAGCGTCGTCGGCAGATCGTCGGGCCGGACGCGAATCGAGACGCGGTTGATCCAGGTCGAGGCGAGCTGCATCATGAGCGGAGCCACCGGCAAATGCATCGCATGCATATGAAAGTCCTTCACCACGCCGATGACGGGTATGTCGCCATCGCCACGTTGGATGGTTTTCCCCACGGCGGTATCAACGGTCCATCCCAGTTGGTTCACGGCTGTTTCGTTTAGCACGATGGCTCCGACGCTGTCGGAGGGATGCGCTGGTGAAAAGGCCCGTCCCACAACAAGAGGAATCGCATAGACATCGAAAAAGTCGTAGTCCACATACGCCTGATAGATTTCAACTTCCTCGTCTTCTACTTCGGGGTGACCTTCCCACGCACTGAGGGATGTGCTGGAAGAAATGTTCGTCGGGAGATGGGTAGAAGCCGTCACGCCCTCAACACCAGACACCTGCTGTAACGCCTCTTTGAAGCCCGGCAACTCTTGCTCGACATCAATGCCGCGCAGGTACAAGGAAATGACATGCTCGCGGTCGAAGCCGAGCGGGCGACTCTGGATAAATTGCATCTGCTGATAGATTACCAGGCTGCCGATCACCAGCATGATGGCGGCAGCGTATTGTCCCACGACCAGCAATGCCCGGAGCCGAAACCGCCCCAGCATCCGTGTCTGTGCACCTTTCAGAATCGACGCGGGCCTGAGCCTCGTCATCACGAAAGCCGGATAGGCTCCGGCCACAAGGCCCACCAGCAACGCCAACGCCAGGGCACCCAAATAGAACCCCCAGGCACCCGTTGCACCGAGCACGAGATCTCGCTCCAGCCACGACGAAAACACAGGCATCGCTAGCTGCGCCAATCCGAGACCCAGCACCAGCGCCAGCAGCGCTGTCAGCACCGATTCGCCGAGATGCTGGGCCGCGATCTGCCACTGGCTGGCCCCAACGACCTTGCGCATCCCGATCTCCCTGGCTCGGCTCACCGACCGGGCTACAGCGAGGTTGGTGTAATTGACGCAGGCCAGCAACAATATCACGAGGGCAATGGCACTGAACAGGTAGAGCAGCCGAATGTCGTTGTTTTCTGCCAGATCAAAGTTGATATGGGAGTGGAGATGAATGTCCGTAAGGGCCTCCACATAAAAACGAGCCGGATCGTCTTCCTCAGGGCGGTACTTGCGGATCAGATCGGCCATCCGCGCCTCTAGCGCTGCGATCGTTTGCCCCGGGTTCAGCGTGAGGTAGGTGTACCAGGAGCTATTTCCCCAGTTATCTATATTTCTCTGAAAATCTGGGTCTGATAGAATAGAGCGAACAAACGTAAACTGGATGTGCGAGGCCGTTGGCGGATCCGCCACGAGCCCCGTTACCTCATAATCGATGGGTCCCTGCCGGTTGTGCAGACGCAACGTCTGCCCTATTGGATCTTGCCCAGCGAAAAGCTTCTGCGCCAGCGAAGCAGTAAGCACGATGGTATTCGGCTCGGTCAGCACGGTCGCCGGGTCGCCCCGTTCGAGGGGAAAAGAGAAGACGCGGAAGAAATGTGCATCGCTGCCAAGGCCCGACTCCATAAAGCTGTGGTCGCCGTGCTCAACCAGCATATTTTGGTCGGTGAAGGTCGTCGCTTCCGCGACACCCGGCGTCTCTTCGCGTAGTGCTTTGCCCAATCCTGCTGGCATCACGGCGAAGCGGTCAGAACCGAGGAAGACGTTGCCCTGCTGATGCTGTACCACACGATACATGCGGTCTGCATTTTCATGAAACCGGTCGAACGATCCTTCGAGCCGGACATAGCTGAGGACCAGAAGCGCACAGGCCAGCCCGACAGCTAAGCCAGCCACATTCAGCAAGGTGTGTCCGGGATGCCGCCGGATGGTGCGTAGCGCGATGGTGAGGTAGTTTTTGAGCATAGGCTATGAGCTCTTAGCTATCAGCTTTTAGTTTAAAGAAGCGGTCCGTTTTCAGAAGCTGATAGCTGAAAGCTGACCGCTGATAGCTTATTCATACCGCAAGCTTTTCACCGGATCGGCCAACGCCGCACGGATGGCTTGATAGCTAACGGTGAGCAGGGCAATGCCAAGCGCCAGCACACCTGCCAGCACAAACGTTCCCACACCCAGGTCAATGCGATAGACGAAGTCGTTGAGCCAGCCGCTCATGGCGAAATAGGCCAGGGGTGCAGCGAGCACAAAGGCAAGACCAACTAACAACGCGAAGTCTTTCGAGAGCAACACGGCAATGTTGGGTATCGTCGCGCCGAGGACTTTGCGGACGCCGATTTCTTTGGTGCGTTGCTCGGCGGTGAAGGCGGCAAGGCCAAACAGGCCCAGGCAAGCCACCAGGATCGCCAGGAACGCAAAGACGAAGAAGACCTGCCCCAACTGCGCATCGGCGCGGTGCAGCCGGTCGAAATCCTGGTCGAGGAAATAGTAATCGAACGGATAGCTCGGCGCGACGGTGGCCCAGACTGAAGCCAGCCGGTCCAGGGCTGCCGAAGGACGGCCAGGTGCGAGGCGCACAGAGACGAAGCTGAGGTACTTATCTGGCATGATGCTCACGACGGTGCCTTCCAGTTCATCCCGAAGCGAGAAGAGGTGGAAGTCTTTTGCCACACCAACGATCTGCCCGCTCCGGTCAATATTGGACCACCGCATACTGATAGATCGACCGAGCGCGTCTTCCGGGCTATCCCAACCTTGCTCTCGCACGAATGCCTCGTTGATAATAAAAG
>DATGCC010000793.1:0-5505 GCA_035312345.1 Rhodothermales bacterium | reverse complement strand
CCCAAAGCGCATGCGGAGGCGCACCAAAAATCCCTGCAAGAGGCCGCTCGCGACATCCGCTATGCGTATTTTCTACGCCTCGCCGAAGTGGAGGCGATCTCGCAGGTCGCCGTCGCGCACCATCTCGACGATCAGGTAGAGACGGTGCTGCTACATCTGGTGCGCGGAGCCGGGCCGGAAGGGTTAGCGGGGATGCCTGCATCCCGCCTGCTCAACCCGCAAAGTGCTGTGCGATTGGTACGTCCGCTGTTGGACTGCTGGAGAGAGGACATCGAAGCTTACGCACAGATGCAGGACTTGCAATGGCGTGAGGATGCGAGCAATACCGATCCGTCGTACCGGCGCAACATGGTGCGGTCAGACATTATCCCACTTCTAGAAAAGCACTTTGGCCCATCCGTGTCCAAGAATATCGCCCGGTCTGCCCATCTGCTACGCGGGTATGTCGAGGATACCCTCCGCGCAGATCTGGCGCAGCACTTCGAGCGGGCAGCCCAGGCGCAACCGAAGGGCGGGCAACTTGATCTAACGTATTTGCAATCCCTGCCAGACGTATGGCGAGGGCGGGTGATCCTAGAAGCCTGTAATCGATGGCTGCCAATCGCCCCTCGCACAAAGGCTTTCGTTGATGAAGTCGATGCCTTGCTAGAAGCGCAGGTAGGCAGCCGCGTCGTGCTGGAAGGGGGGAGCATCTGGCGGGAGCGTACGCATATGCGCTGGGTGCATGATGAAGCAAGAGAGGTTGATCTAGAAGCCACCTATTCTTTGGAGCCTGAGGATCAACTCACCTTGCCCGATGGCATTTTACGACTCGAAGAACTTGAAGAACGGCCAGTCTCCCTGAAGACCGTCACACCCTGCACGGTTATTATGGACGCCGATGCCCTTAGCCAGCCCCTCACAGTGCGACCCTGGCGGCCCGGCGACCGCCTGCAGCCCTTTGGGATGGAGGGGACGAAGAGAGTGAGTGATGTGCTGACGGATGCCAAAGTGCCTTCCCATCGTCGAGATCGCGTGTGGGTGGTGCTGTCAGGTGAAGTCATCGTCTGGGTCGTAGGGGTGCGCATGGCGGAGTCGGTGCGTGTGCGGCCAGAGACGGTGCGCTTTGTAAAGATCACATACAAACCGCATCGGTTGACCGAAGAATAAAGCAGTGGCCTGTCAATCGTCCTCGGTGTCGCTTAATTTCTGGCTTCTTATTCATCTGCCTCGAAGCCCGATGCCTACATCCGAGTCCACCACTTCCGAGAAAACGGTCCTGTGCCGCGGTGAACGTTTCAGTATCTACCTCGACGAAGCCACGATCCAGGCGCGTATCCAAGAGATCGGCCAGGAAATCAATACTGCCTACGAAGGCAAAACTCCCATCTTTATCGGCGTGCTCAACGGTTCGTTCATGTTTCTGGCCGACCTGATGCGGGCCGTTGAGATTGACTGTGAAGTGGATTTCTGGAAGCTCTCCTCTTATGGGGCAGAGAAAGTGTCGTCGGGAAAAGTTACGGAACTCAAGAAGGTGGATGCCCAACTCGAAGGGCGGCACGTCATCATCGTGGAGGATATCGTAGACACGGGGCTGTCGATGCAGTACATCCTGGACCGGATGCGGGCCTACAATCCGGCCTCCATACGTGTGGCGACATTGCTGCACAAGCCAGAAGCCACAACGGTAGATGTGCAACTCGACTACGTCGGCTTTTCTATTCCCAAGCGCTTCGTCCTCGGCTACGGACTCGATTTTGGTCAACTCGGGCGCAACCTCCGAGAAATCTACATCCAGGACGAGGGGCATGACAATGGAGAGGAGCGATAACCGAGGAGTTTGGTTAGGGATAAAAGATTTCCAGGCAGTCTAGATTCCACACGCTTTAGAAGCCGCGTTGTCTCATTCATCATACACCTTTTGGGGCTGAATGAAGGAAATTCAGGACAATGGGCCTGTTGCTCATTAGGTACTGTCAAGGCGGGCGCTGTAGCACGATAGCCGTAAATGACTGCTTCACACGCCTTTAACAAAGATCTGGTGTAACCCGTGTTGCGTGGGGTGCGTAGGGCTAGGCAAGTCGGTATGGCCTTTGTCACATGATAGAGTAGATGCCGACCCAAGCAGGGAGGCGTTGATAATCCAGGCCCTTTCACCGTTCCCAGAGGTGACGCCATGATGTATCACATCGAGCACTTTCGCCACCGCCGCGTAGCCGCACTCGCGTTTACCATCACGACGGCTGCGTTTGTGTTGATCTCCTTGCTGATTTCGGCGATCTGACACAGACCGCTTGTAGTTCTGATGCGTAGTTTGTCTCTGCAAACTATGAGGCTCGTCACGGCTTCCGTGGCGGGCCTTTTTTGTTTACAGAAATTCAGCATCTCTCTGTTGGCAAAGTAGCTACCTTGACGTATTGACAGATCCCAATCATTGGCTTCATCCATCCTATGTCTTCGACGCCTTCGCTCTACTACCGCGATTACCTTCAGCTCGAAAAGCTCCTTGATGCCCAGGAACTGGAGAGCGCCAAGGAGGGCACCACCGCGCACGACGAGATGCTATTCATCATTGTGCATCAGGCCTATGAACTCTGGTTCAAGCAAATCCTGTGGGAAATGGATGCCGTCCAGGCGCTCTTCGATCAGCAGGTTGTTGAGGAGTGGGAGGTGGGCAGGGCGGTAGCTCACCTCGACCGTATCATCGTTATCCAGCGCGTGCTCATCGATCAGATTGATGTGCTCGAAACGATGACGCCGCTCGACTTTCTCGACTTCCGCGATTATCTCATTCCGGCGTCGGGATTCCAGAGTCTTCAGTTTCGCTTGGTCGAAAACAAGCTGGGCATGCGTCCCCGCCAGCGGCTCATGATTGGGGAAACGCCATACAAAGCCCGATTCAAAGAGGAAGACCGGGCGATCTTGAAGGCATCAGAGGCCGAGCCGTCCCTTTTCGATCTCATCAATCGCTGGCTCGGGCGGACGCCTTTTCTGAACTTCGGCGACTTTGATTTCTGGCAGGCCTATCACGAAGCAGTGGACGCGATGCTGGCAAAGGACCGACGTTCCATTGAGGACAACCCGACCCTGCTACCCGAGAAAAAAGAAGCCCAACTGGCTTCGCTGGAAGTGACCGCTGAACAATTCGAGGCGCTGTTTGATGCGGAGAAGTACGAGCATCTATTGGAGAACGGGACGTTCCACCTGTCGCACAAAGCCTTGCAGGCTGCGCTGCTCATCAACCTCTACCGCGATGAGCCCATTCTGCAACTGCCTTTCCGCCTCCTCGCTGCCCTCATGGACATCGACGAGAACTTTACCAAATGGCGCCACCGGCACGCGCTCATGGTCCTGCGCATGATCGGGCGCAAGATCGGCACGGGCGGCTCCACCGGGCATGATTATCTGCGGCAGACAGCGGAAGAGCACAAAGTTTTCTCTGATCTCTTCCGCCTCTCAACCTTCTATATCCCGCGCTCCGCCTTACCCACATTGCCGGAAGGTGTACGTCAGGCGATGGGCTTCCGGTACTCGGGATGATAAGTGTGGAATGCAGAAGGTCGAAGGACGAATAAGATGTCCTTCTACAATCGATCTTCGCTCCTCGACCTTTCAGAAAGCGGTACTTCCTTCGCGTAGCAGACGTACGGCTTCACGACGAAGTCTGTCAGGGCCGTGATGGAAGCCGTGTCGGTGGTCTCCGAGAGTTCGCGGACCGTCCCGTCGCGGTCGATCACGGTAATGGAGTCCTCTATGCGTTCGTAGGCCGAATGACGGGAATAGTCGAGTGTGAGGTAGTAGGAGGCATCCTGCTGGGCATGTTGGGGATCAGATAAGCCCGACGCGATCAGCCATTGGACAATGCGGTCGTGCCAGGTTGCCATCTGTTCCTCAGAAAGCGGCTCATCGAGAAATGTGGTACGGAAGAAGTCGCGCTCAATGAATCGCCGGGCCAGATCGGCTAGCACACGGTCGGGGCTTTGCATCCATTGCTTGAGGCTGTAGAGCACATCGGTGTCGTCCAGGTTGCAGAAGTGGCGGCGCACCTCCGGCTCGTTGACCATACTGCCGTTGATCTGTCCGGCCAGGAAATAGCGGAGCGCGGGGGCCATACCTGCTACGGCTACGGTGGAACCGTTACGCAGGTGGATGCGGGCACGGCGGAAAAGCGCCTGTAGCACTTGATCACCCGCCAGCACGGTTTTGTGGAGATAAACCTGCCAGTACATCAGCCGTCGTGCGATCAGAAAGTTCTCCACCGCATAGATGCCTTTGGTCTCGATGACGACACGGCTGCCGGGGCCTCCATCCAGCGGATCGACCCGCATGGTTTTCAGGATGCGCTCCACGCCGACGCGGCCCTCCACGACGCCTGTGTAAAACGAATCCCGCCGCAGGTAATCGAGCCGGTCCATGTCGAGTTGGCTGGAGACGAGTTGATGGAAGAAGGGCCGCTCGTAGGTGTCGTCGAAAATTTGCAGGGCAAGGTCGAGGGCCCCACCAAACTGCTCGTTGAGTGCCACGAGCAGCGACCGGCTCATCGCTTCATGGTGGAAGCTGGCGATGAGTTCGTGCTCTAGCGTATGCGAGAATGGCCCGTGACCCACGTCATGAAGGAGCGCTGCCGCCAGCGCGCCGAGGTGTTCCTCCTGAGAAATCGGTGTACCCTTCTCAGCCAGGATGGTCAGCGTATCGTGCATCAGTGCCATCGCGCCGAGGGCATGGGTAAAGCGCGTGTGCTCGGCTCCCGGAAAAACAAGGTAACCCACGCCCAACTGCCGAATACGCCGCAGTCGTTGCACCTCGTGCGTCTGGATCAGATCCAGCAGCAAGCGACGGGGTACGGAAATGAACCCGTGGACCGGGTCGGAGAAGAGTTTGTATTGAAGGTTCAAGACGGCGAGCGTTCGGTGGTGCTGTATGCAGACGGCGGAGCGCGCCTCAAGATAACGATCTTCGTTTACGAGAACACGGCTGCCTGGCACTTCGTACATTGCCGCCGACCGATCCTCCTGCCTGCCTTGCCCTGAATGGCTGATTCTCTGCACAACCTACCCCGGTTACCCTGCTGCATCGAAGCGCCTGCCGACTATCTGCCAAAGGCACAGTATGCGCTACAGATGCTGCTGTTGCCGCTGGGCCTGGAGCCAGCATGGGTGGAAAAGGAGGCGTTGGGGAAGCAGGGGCTGTACTATGGGCCAGATGCGACACAAGACGCGGAAGTCCTGACCATCCTGCTGAATCCAAGAACCGTTTCGTTCTTTGCGTCTGAAGCAAGATATCAGCCGGAGCAGATGCACTGGATCGAATGGAAAGGAGAGCGATGGCCTGTCCTTTTCGGCGAAGCAGACACCCCACGGGGTGACCTGGTCGCATCGGTTTTTTTCTGGCTCTCTGGCTGGCAAGAGCAGACGACGACCACGCGGGACCGGCACGGGCGCTTTCCACATGCGGCCTCGCTGCAAGCGCAGTGGGGCACCACCACGCGCCCGGCAGTGGACGCCTACCGCGAGTGGCTGGCCGAAG
>DATGCC010000792.1:0-2325 GCA_035312345.1 Rhodothermales bacterium | reverse complement strand
CAACACCATCCTTGATGGTGTTGTGATCATCAGTATGAAATTCAAATCGCATTTTGACCAGCACGATGAGAAGGGCATCGAAGGGATCCCCACCTATTTTGCCGCCGGAGGCTTTCGTCCGCAGCACAATGTCGTTGTACTCGTCATCGCCCAGCCGGTACAGGTATAAATCAAAGTTGCCGCGCTCTCCCACCTCGGTGTCTTCTGCTTGCTTAGTCGGAAAGCTTACATGCGTGCGCGTGGGCTTATCGGTGTGCGTCGGCAGTTTGAAGGTGTAGGTATTGTGCTGTACCTGAAAAGGAAACTGGTAGCACTTATGCAACCATTCCGCCACATACCAGAAATAGCGGGCACGAATCTCTTTATTGCCCCGCATCATAGCGATCTTGTCGAAATCAAACGGAGAACCGGGCGAGAAACTGTAGAACCCGGGCTGATAGTAGGAGGCACTCCGCCAGCGCTCAATATACTCGTCCCCCAAACTGTCGGCGTGCCCGGCCTCGTGGGGATTGGCCGAGGTGTGAGACGTGCTGAGTTGCCCCGTTCCCTTAAAGCTGCCCATGGAGGCACGGATATCCTTGAAAACGCGCACCTCGAAATGCGCCAGCGCTTTGTCGGCTTGCGGAATAGCCTGAAGATACCAGCACACCTTGATCTTTAACTTCCGCACTGCATCCTGGGGCAGCAGGAACGCGGCATGTCTGTTTTTGCTGTGATTGCCGTTCCAGATGTTGATAATGCGCTGGGACGTCTTATCCTCGAACTTGCGGGCTTTGGCTCCGGTCAGCCCTGCAGCTTGACGACCTGCCTTCTTCTCCTCTTTGGTAGGCGTGAAGGTAAAGTTGAAAAAGAGCCGGAAGTAGTGCAGGTTGATCGCCATTTCGGTGTCGTCTTTCACATCACAACAACGGAGCAAGGCCAGATCAAAGCGGCCAATGCCACCATGATAATCATGTTGCTGCTCGAAAAACGGCTGTACAACGAAAAAGGCGTCTTGCACGGGTGTGCTGCTAGAAGACAGACCTGGGCGAGGACTGAACTCGTTGCCCGGTGCTTTGAGTCCTGCCGAGTCGACCCACCGTACAGCTGCGCGTGCCCCCACAGGTAATCCCGGCTTATCCGGCAGACGCTGGTCAAAAGCGCCCCAGAGGTTGCCCTGCGCCACGATGAGCCGCGTCCAGTTGGGATAATCGACGACGTAGTTGCGTGTTTTCTCAACGGTTTGCTCTTCCGTCAAGAAGGATTGGTCGTTGCCGGTGTCGGGCTTGTAGAGGCCATGCTTTGCCAGCTTGCTTTTTCCATCTTTCCCAAACTTGTGGGAGAAGATGGCCGCGCGGTCCTTGGGCAGCCAGGCAAGCGGCTGGAGGCTCTGGTCGGTCAGCACCATGTCATCCAGCGAAAAGACCAGCGGCTTATCTGGCTGCATGGCCGCTTTGATCTGCGCTGCCGTGAGCTTCTCGAACGCAGCACCGTCGCCGCTGGTGGAACGGGCATGATAATGCTGCGTCCGCCAGACCTCGGGCAAATCGTAGTATTTCAGCCGATCTGGACCAGGCTTTAGCTTCTCCGCATCCGTAATCACGTCCAAGCGGCGCGTCGTGGGGTCGTCGGAGACAATGTAGGTGTTCTTCTTGGTGCGAAACTGGACGAGCACCTTGTTGTCTGGCTTCGGTCCGGCCTTCTGCAAAATCCACGGGACGCACTGGGCCGCCTTTGCCAGATCGCCGGGATTGGCGATCCAGTTGCACTGTTCATCCGGCGTATTGCCAACCGCGGAGGCATCATGAAAGCCCTCCAGCATAAGCGGAGGCAACGGGATGCGTTCGTGGTCATGATGATCGTGCCCGTACACCCGGTCGAAGAACTCAAGGCGGGTGTAAAGCCAATGCGGATCCAGCAATACTTTGGCCGGGGTTGCCGCCGAGCCAATGTTGGTGATACTAAGGTTTTCGAGTTGCTCGAAGTGGTGCGTGGTGGCGTTGTACGTGGGCGTCCCACTCACCTGCCAGTCGGCATCAGCGAGGCGGAAATCCTGCGGCAGCTTGAAGAGTCGATGCCCTTTGGCATGGAGGGTTTCGACGTCAGCCTCGGCGACCAGTTTGTCGGGAGCCAGCACATCGGGTGGCGGGCTGGCAAGGTAGGTGACACCGCCAAACTGGAACCGCAACGTGAACGCCGCCTTCTCGCGCAGCACAAAGCAGTCAAGCAAACCATCGGGGCCGAGTTTTTTCTGCTCGCTGAGGGCGGTCGGGAATTCCAGCGTCACCGGGCAACCTTCCGGGAAGGGCCGCTCTTTGCCTTCTGGATCTTTGAAGAGGCACTGGA
>DATGCC010000791.1:0-6042 GCA_035312345.1 Rhodothermales bacterium | reverse complement strand
ACAACCGCAGGAGGCTCCGGCCGCCACGGATCGGGATGCCGATGGATCGGCCCCTGCGAACGCGCCGCCCTCCGAGGCGGCACAGGAGGATCAGACGACGGTCCTCGTCGTGGACGACCATGCGGAGATTCGCGCCTTCGTTCGGCGCCACCTCGGGGCGGCCTATCGCATCATAGAAGCGGCGGACGGCGAAGAGGCCTTGCAGATCGCCCGGACGATCCCGCCCGACCTGGTGATCTCCGACGTGATGATGCCGCGTCTGGACGGTTTCGGTCTGGTGGAAGCCCTTCGGGCGGACCCCGACCTGAATTTCGTGCCGGTCTTGTTGCTCACCGCACTGGCCGAACAGGAAGATCGGCTCGCCGGGCTGGAACTCGGGGCCGATGCCTATCTCACCAAGCCGTTTTCGACCGAAGAGCTGCGGCTGCGCGTCCACAACGCTATCGCCCGCCAGCAGCGCCTGCGGGACCGGCTGTTGCAGGAACTGCGCCGGGAGGAGGTACCCCTGCTCGGCCCGTCACCCATGCTGGAGGTTTCGGGGGGCGGCGTGGTCGATGCTGCATTTCTCGACCGGGTGCGCACGGTGGCGCGGCAGCATCTGGCAGAAGAGGGTTTTGGCGTGGAGGCGCTGGCGGATGCCCTGGCGATGGAGCGCTCGACCCTCTACCGCCGCTTGCACGAGCAGACGGGGCAGCCGCCCAACGTGCTGTTACGCGAACTGCGCCTCGACGAGGCCGCCCGCCTGTTGCTCGAAGGTGCCGGCACGGTGTGCGAGGTGGCCTATGCCGTCGGCTTCCAGAGCCTTTCCTACTTCAGCCGGCGCTTCAAGGAACGGTTCGGTACCACGCCCTCGCAATATGCCGCATGACCCCGACGCGTTGCCCGCCGACACGCTGGACCTGGGGTTCTGGTAGTAACTGGACAAAATCCATTGCTAAGAGGGTGAAGCCCGCGTCCTCGGCACATGTTTTCTCAGTTTTCGACTTGGTTTGCTCTTACCATTCTCCCATTTCCGCAGTATAGACTCATCAACATTGATTTGCTGAGCGAGTTGCTTCTGCGATAAGCCATAAATCATGCGATAAGCCCCGATCTCAGGCTCCGTCCGGTTCAACTCTTGGTTTGTAATGGTGCACGTCGTCACACCAATCCGCTCTGCTACCTGCTTTTGCCACAACCCTACATCGAGCCGTCGGCAAAGGTGCGGAAGCGCGTCGTTGCTGTCCGGGCCGTGTAAGCCGAGCGGCTGGCTGATGCACCCGGTGTGCATTGCAACGCGCGGATGGGCGCGCGACTGGTGCGGACATACCGCCAGCTAGACGAATCGGGATGGCAGTTACGGAAGATGGCGATTCATCGGCTGGGCCTGAGCGCCCGTGCCTACGACCGCATCTTGAAAGTGCCATTCCAACAATCCACATACGCCGTCTGTCTGGCCTCATTACCCACTGACTGAGGAATCCCCAGGTAGGATCTTCACGCATTAGCCGTTTAGATATTAGTCTCTAATGCAAGCGAGAAATCTGACTCGAAGGTGTAGCAAAGTGAACAGGAGCCAGCGTGCCTGCGGCCACGGGACAACAAGTTGTATCCTAAATGAAGCAGGCTGGAATCCTTCATAAGACGAATAGTCACTCACACGTTCTGGATGCTTGTGAAAATCTATGACCATTTTTAAACCGCCTCGGTGGTTGTACGATAGCTAATGTACCTTAGAAGTTGGCATCAGGGCAGGTGCCCCGGCGGGATTGGGTGTTTGAGCCGATATCGAAGATCTGCTGGTAAGATTGCCGACAGAATTCATAGTGAATCGCGTTTAATGCGTCCAGCGACTTTAGGGAGCCGCTCATGACACACCTTATCAGGGTTTTTCCATATCTGCGCCCGTACTGGAAATTAGCCGTTCTCTCCATCGTTTTTACAATTCTGGTTGCGTTTGTCGGACTGTTGGCCCCATGGCCGTTGAAGATTGTCATCGACCATGTTCTGGAAAGCCAGCCGCTGCCGGATTTTCTGGCTCCACTGCTGGGCTGGGCGCCCGACGGTTCTATCAAGCTACTCATCTTCGCCGTTGTAGCTGGCCTGCTCATCACGTTTTTCCAGCACGGTATTTCCGTCGCTATCAGCTACATCAACACACGGATTGAGCAAGGCATGGTGCTGGACGTACGAAGCGCCCTGTTTCAGCATACGCAACGCCTATCCCTGGCCTTTCATGACCGGCGACGAACAGGGAAACTGATCTTCGCCATCAATAACCAGGGTGGTTCAGCCGCTGGCCTGATCATGGCCCTCCAGCCACTCGCGCAAAGCCTGCTGACGCTCATCGGCATGTTTTGGATTGCGTATAAGATCGATGCAAAGCTTACGCTCCTTGCACTGTCGGTTGTGCCGTTTCTGTATTACTCCGTAGGCTATTACGCGAATCATATCGTCCCGCAACTTCAGCGTGTCAAAGGTTTGGAGATTGACTCGCTCTCCATTGTCCACGAAGCCTTTACTATGTTGCGTGTGATTGTAGCGTTTGGACGCGAAGATCACGAGCACTCCCGTTTTCGAAAGCAAGGGCAGAAGGCGGTGGACGCACGGGTCAAGCTGACGGTGAAGCAGACCCTCTTCTCGCTGGGCGTCAACATGGCGACGGCTGCTGGTACTGCCCTCGTGCTCGGGTATGGGGCCTACCGAGCGATGCAAGGCCTCGTGACACCGGGCGAATTGCTGGTATTCCTCGCGTACATCGCCGCCATCTACAAACCCCTGGAATCGATCTTTTACACGTTCAATTCGATTCAGGAGCACGCCGTGCATCTAGAGTCAATATTTAAGCTGCTGGATCGGCATCCAGAGATTAAAGATGCGTCCGACGCCGTGCCGGTGACGCAGTGCAAAGGGCAAATCACGTTCGAGAACGTGAATTTCAGCTACGCAAAGCGAAAGCACACCTTGCGGCGGATTTCCTTCGACGCACAGCCCGGGCAGAAGATTGGCATCGTTGGGCAAACTGGAGCCGGGAAGACGACCCTCATAAGCCTTATTCCTCGGTTCTATGATGTACACCGGGGGCGGATTTTGCTCGATGGGGTGGACATTAGTACGCTGAAACTGAAGTCGTTGCGCGAGCAGATCAGCATTGTCTTGCAGGAACCCCTTCTGTTTGCAGGCAGCATCGCCGACAACATACGCTACGGACGTCTGGATGCTACGATGGACGAGATCATCGAGGCGGCAAAGGCCGCTAACGCGCATGATTTTATTATGTCCTTACCAAAGCAATACGATACCGTCCTGGGTGAAACAGGGTCGCAGGTGTCGGGTGGTGAGCGGCAGCGCATCTCCGTAGCTCGTGCCTTCCTGAAGGATGCGCCCATTTTGATTCTCGATGAACCCACCTCATCCATCGATTCCAAAACGGAGTCGGTCATTCTGGATGCGCTGGATCGCCTGATGATCGGGCGGACTACCTTTATGATCGCGCACCGGCTCTCTACGCTACGCAACCCTGATCTCCTCTTGGTGCTCAAGGACGGCATCATCATGGAGCAAGGGACACATGCGGCTTTAATAGAGCGGAACGGTGTGTATAAGGAACTGTGTGAGGCACAGAGCATGCAGGCCGAAAAACAGGTAAAGGGAGCATTGGGCGAACTGGAAAAAACGAGAAGACCCTACGCTCCCAGCACCTGACATGACCCATCCCGTTTGGCTACACGCACTATGACATCCCGCAAGCAAGTCGTGATCGTTATTCCTGGCATAAGAGCTTGGCATTCTTTTGCCGAAGCTATCTCGCTGACGAGGCATCGCCTAGTAGAGGTGACGCTGCATCAAGCAATGGTGTGAGGCGAGTCCCCCATGGTAGAAAACCCGTTTCCACCGAGTCTGGTGCTCACTCCGCTGTCACGAAGGCCGATCGAGCTGCCCCCTGCCACCGTCCAGGAGGTGATGCAGGGAACCGTGCCAAAGGCTCCGTTGCAACGCGACAGGCGATTCAAGTCGGTTAGCATCGTCGTCGTGACGTACAACAACTTGGTCTTTACCAGGCTGTGTCTGGCTTCGGTGCTGGCACATACGCCGTATCCGAACTACGAGATCATCATCGTAGACAATGCCTCCATCGATGGCACGGCTCCCTATCTTCGACAGTTGGCCCAGCAAAACGCGCACGTGCGGGTACGCTTCAACACAACCAACCGAGGGTTTGCAGCAGCGAACAACCAGGGAATCGCTTCGGCCACCGGTGATGTGCTGGTGCTGCTCAACAATGATACCATCGTCACGCCTGGATGGCTGATGCGGCTGACAAGCCACTTGAAAAATCCAGCCACCGGTGCGGTAGGACCAGTAACGAACCGTTGCGGCAATGAGGCAGAAATAGAGACGTCCTATGATTCCTATGGGACGTTGCTAGACTTTGCTCAGAATCACGTGCCCCGGCACACTGGCGAACATTTCGATATTGCCATGCTTGCCATGTTTTGTATGGCGCTACGCCGGGATACCTATGAACAGATTGGGCCGTTGGATGAACGCTTCGGAATCGGCATGTTCGAAGACGATGATTATGCGATGCGGCTACGCGCAGAGGGCTATGGTCTGGTTTGTGCTACCGATGTGTTCGTGCATCACTTTGGTGAGGCGTCCTTCGGAGAGTTAGCCTGTCGTGGAAAATATGGGCCGCTTTTCCATGCCAACCGCCAGCGCTTTGAAGAGAAGTGGAACCGGTGCTGGCAACCGCACCAGCGTCAGCAGAGCTTCAGGTATCAGGATACGATCAGGCAAATTCAAACCATCGTACGCGAGGCTATTCCTTCCCATGCAACGGTGGCCGTGGTCAGCAAAGGCGACGAGGCACTATTGCAACTGGACGGGCGACGCGCCTGGCATTTTCCACAGTCGGATGATGGTGGCTATGCCGGGTATTATCCTGCCAACAGCGCGGAGGCCATTGATCAACTGGAAGCTATTCGGAGCCGCGGAGCTACCTATCTCCTCGTGCCCCAATCGGCCTTTTGGTGGCTGGACTACTACACCGGCTTGAAACAGCATCTAGATGTGCACTACCCCGTGCATGTAGCACATGAAGACACCTGCATGATTGTTGCATTAAGTCCACCTATCCACCAAAAGCACACAAGGCCCGCGTAGTGGAGCCAGAGAAACAATACATATCGAACGATCTGGACACCTCGGAGAGCCTGGAACAACAGGTCCAGGCGCTGCACCAGGGGTTGGCTTCACGCGATGCTGAGATCGGGGCTTTGCGTGAAACCGTCGACCTGCTCTTCGAATATCTCGCGCAGTGGGACCATCAGCTGCACGGACGCCTGCGGAATCTACAGGAGCAAATGGTTGCACTGAGGGCCGAGTCTCCTATGCCCCAAGCCCATGCTTCGCCGAAGGAGCCGATGGCCTATAGGGATCTTATCAGGCATATCCGTCGCGTTGTACATGAGGCGCTGCCTGCCCAGGCCACCGTGCTGGTCATCAGCCGAGGCGACAACGAGTTGCTGCGCTTGGAAGGCAGGACAGGCTGGCACTTTCCGCAGCAGGAAGACGGGGTCTATGCGGGCTATTATCCTGCTGACAGTGCAGCGGCAATCGCTCACCTGGAAAGACTACGCTCCAAAGGAGCCGCCTTCCTGCTCATTCCCCAGACATCGCTCTGGTGGTTAGATTACTACACAGCATTTGCCCAGCATCTGCAGAACCGCTACAACGTGCTCGTCCGGCAAGATGATGCGTGCTGGATCATCGACCTGCACCAGAACGGACAGGCAACTGCCGGGACACCTGCCGCATCATTGCCAGCAGAGAGAAGGTATCGGGCGCAGACAAAGCAGATTGGTGAACTGGTGTCCGTTCTCTTGCCTGCCGATGCCAGGGTGCTGGTGGTGAGTAAGGGAGATGACAAACTGGTGCAGCTATGCGGCGAAAAAGCCAAGCACTTCCCACAAGCATCAGACGGTGGGTACGCTGGCTACTATCCTGCGGACAGTGAAGAAGCCATTGCTCATCTGGAAAATCTCCGCCAGCAAGAAGCTG
>DATGCC010000790.1:0-4803 GCA_035312345.1 Rhodothermales bacterium | reverse complement strand
CCTACGAACTCGTTGATACCTGGTCGTCGCGGGCAGTACACTGGATGGCCTCAGATACAACGACCCGCTTTGGCTGGGACGGCTCAGCGGCATGGACCGTAGCTCCCGACTCTGCCGACATGCCCAACGCCCGCTTCTGGTCGCTGACGCCGTATTATTTCGTGGCGGTGCCGTTCGTGTTAGCCGACCCCGGTGTGCAGCATACGATGGATGGTACCATGACGTTCGAGGATAAGACCCATGACCTCGTTCGCATTACCTTCGCACCCGGCACCGGTGACGCGCCCGATGATTACTACGTCATCTTGCTGGATCCCGAAACGCGCCATGTGCGGGGCCTGCGCTACGTGGTCAGCTACCCTGGCTTTTTCTCCGATGGTGGGCATTCACCCGAAAAGCTGATGATGTACGATGGTGGGCAAATGGTGGACGGTATTACCCTCGCCAAACGCTTTCGCGCTTTTCCCTGGAACGGAGGTAATCCGGGCGATCTGGTTACCGAGGTCAGCATCACTGATGTCGAGTTTCGTCCTGGGACGCGGCCCGATGCATTCGAGATGCCCGCCGGGGCCGAGGTGCAAGAGGACATGTGAGATGAGGGACGAAGGCTATTATTTCACATCTACCTTGTTTGAAATCGAACAAGGTGAGGATGAGGAGACCAATCCGGGGTGTTATGGCAAGGCGCTGGCTGCATGGATAGCGGCCAGGTTGACCCAGTTCGGCTATGAACCCTATGTCGTCCCCGAGGATTGGGGCTGGTGTGTAGTATGTATGGAAGGAGAGTATTGGTTGTGGGTGGGTTGTAGTGCCGTGCATGATGCCGCATTTTATGACAGCTATGATCCGGCTTCCCATCCCGATGGTAAAGACGTAGAGTGGTATGTCTTTACCCATGTAGAAATCCCTTTTTTCAAGGTGAGATCGATCATGCGTAAGTGGTTCGGTCGCTTAGACACCGACGCACTGCAAAGAAAACTTGCAGCGGAGCTACATAGCATTCTGTCAGATGAGGCTGAAATTGTCCTCAGCAAAACCTAGAAACACAAACGCTAACAGCTACCGTTTTCGTCCTCTTCCTCCTTGTCAATCTATGCAAACCCGCGCCGCTGTCCTGTACGAACCGAACACGCCGTTTGTCATCGAGACGCTGGATCTGGAAGCGCCGCGAGCGGGGGAGGTACTGGTGAAAGTTGCCGCCGCCGGGGTGTGCAACAGCCACTGGCATCTGGTGACAGGTGCGACGCAGCATCCGTTGCCGGTGGTGCCGGGGCATGAAGGTGCCGGTATTGTGCAAGCCGTTGGTGAAGAAGTGACACAGGTGCAGCCGGGCGACCATGTGATCCTGAACTGGGCACCGAGTTGTGGGCATTGCTTCTACTGCCTGCACGACCGCCCGAGCCTCTGCGACACCTATCTCGATCCGGTGTGGGGCGGAACGATGATGGACGGCACGCCGCGCCTCTCCAAAGACGGTGCACCGATCTACCACTTCTGTGCGCTGGCCTGCTTCGCCGAGTACGCCGTGGTGCCTGTCGAAAGCTGTGTTCGTGTGAACAAAGACGTACCGTCGTCCGTGGCTGCCCTTATCGGCTGTGCCGTGACGACGGGGGTAGGCGCAGTGCTGAACACGGCACAGGTAGCTCCTGGCAGTAGCGTGGCGGTATTCGGCGCAGGCGGTGTGGGGTTGAGCACGGTTCTAGGAGCACGCCTGGCCGGGGCCGATCCTGTTATTGCCATCGATCGGGTTGCACCCAAAGAGAACAGCGCCCGTCGCCTCGGTGCGACGCATTTCGTTGGTCCAGGCGAGGATCACATCGAAGCCATTCGCAAGCTCACTGGCGGGCGCGGGGCCGATTACGTGTTCGACACAACGGGCGTGCCTGCCGTGCAATCGGCGTGTCTCGACGCCGTGCGGCCCGGCGGAACCGTGGTGCTCGCGGGATTGGCTCCGATGGGCAGCAGCACCGATCTGCCCGGCGCGGTCATCACGCGGCAGGAGAAAACCGTGAGCGGCACCTACTACGGCAGCGCCCATCCCGCCCGCGACTTCCCGCACTACGCCGATCTTTACCTGCGCGGCAAACTCGACCTCGACGGTCTCATCACGTACACCTACTCGCTTGATCAGATCAACGAGGCGTTCGCCGATCTGCTCGCTGGCAAGCTGGCTCGCGGCGTCATCGTTATGTAGATAATTCCTTAGACGAGGGCAGGCTCCTGATGGACCGGGCTGGTTGTCAGGGCGTTTTCCAGGTCGGCAATCAGGTCGTCGGTGTCTTCGATACCTACGGACAGGCGGATCACGGCGTCGGTGATACCGGCCTCGGTGCGCTGCGACGGGCGCATGGAGGCGTGGCTCATGGTTGCCGGATGCTCAATTAGCGACTCAATGCCGCCCAGCGATTCGGCCAGCCGGAAGACACAGGTAGAGCGAAGGATGTGGTTCACAACGTCGGTGCCGCCCCGCACGGCGAACGATACCATCCCGCCAAAACCACGCTGCTGTTGTGAGGCCAGCGTATGACCGGGGTGCGTCGACAGGCCCGGATAAAACACCTCTTCTACATCCGGGTGCTGATCCAGATAGTGGGCGACGGCGAGGGCATTGGCTTCGTGCTGTTTGAGCCGCAGCGGCAAGGTCTTGAGACCACGCAGGACGAGCCAGCAGTCGAAGGGCTGGGCGATGGTACCGTGGGCGTTGGCGGCAAACTGGACGCGCTCATTGAGTGCTTCACTACCCGCGATGATGGCCCCGCCGACGACATCCGAGTGTCCATTGATGTACTTCGTTGTTGAATACACCACCAGATCGGCTCCCAGTGCTAGCGGTTGTTGCAGCAGCGGCGAGAGAAAGGTATTGTCTACGATTAGGGTGAGATTGGCTTCGCGGGCGAGGTAGCCGAGGGATTCCAGGTCTACAATGCGAAGGAGCGGGTTGGACGGTGTCTCTACCCAGATAGCCTGCGTGTTCGATTGGATATGGGCGCGTACAGCATCCAGGTCGGTCAAGTCCACAAAGGAGACCTCCAGCTTGCCTTGGTCGCGCAGGTGGCACAGCAGGCGTTCCGTGCCGCCGTAGCAGTCGTGCGAGCAGAGGAAGTGGCTCCCGGCGTCGAAGAGGTGGAGGGCAGTGGAGATGGCGGCCATGCCGCTGGTCAGCGCAACGGCTCCGGCACCGCCATCCAGATCAGCCAGGATGTCTTCCAGGGCTTTGCGGGTGGGGTTGCCGCTGCGAGTGTAGTCGAATCCCTTGGTGACGCCAACATCCTCGAAGCCAAAGGTGGCGGTCTGGTAGATAGGCGGGACGACGCTGTTATAACATCGGTCGGTTTGTTGTCCGGCGAGGGTGAGGCGTGTCTGGGGATGCATCAGGGTGCTCCGTTGCTTGGTGATTAAGTTGATGGGCATCACCAAGAACCGAGCGCATCGCCCAAGCTGCCGAACGGCAGGGTTCATCGCTCCCGACCACAAAAAAACCCTCCCGGGTGAGGAGGGCAAGCAGCAGGCCATCGCCTGCTCATCTTGCGCTCATCACTCCCGGACGATATTGCGTCGGGCAGGAATTAGCACCAGGACGGTTCTGTAAGAGAACCCGGTTGCTACGACGTCGTCGGGCCTGTACCCTCGGTCGTTCTTGATGAATGCGAGACCAAGATACGGTGAGCTGTCTGGGAATTGCAAGAGGGATCTTGAATCTGGTACGAATTGGTTGCACAATACATCAGAAATGTTTGCTGATCGCTTATTTTACCGTTCATTCGATAGGGAAGCCGCAATACCAGGAAAGGAGCGGAACAAGACAGGCTATTTTGTTTTGCAGGAGCACGGCGCTCAATTCTTGTATCGCGCATCCGTAATCGATAATGGGCTACCGTGATTCATTCCTTGCTCCTCTGTGATCTTTTTTCTCATCCGCATGTCCTTGCCTGCCAGTCTCTACACGCTCTTGAAATGGATGATGTCCGTGGTTTATGCCCGGCGTAGCCTTATGAAACGAATGGGCTGCTTTGCCGCGCTGTGGCTGCTTGCCGCCAGTGTTGCCTTGGCCCAGGATACCACGCCTCTGGACACCACACGGGTCTACGAGATGGATCAGGTCGTCGTCACGGCCGATCGCTCGGCGGGGGTGCTCGGGGCGGCGACGGGCGCGGTGTCGGTATTGCGGCGGGCGGAGTTGAAGCAGTTTCCTCTGTTGAACCTCTCCGATGCGCTTACCTGGACGCCGGGTTTTGCGTTCGTTAACCTGGATGGCCTGGGCTACGATCCACAGGCGATGGTGCGCGGGTTTTACGGCGGAGGCGAGGCGGAATACGTCGTCATGCTCCTCAACGGACGACCGCTCAACAACCTGGAAGCCGGGCTGCTGAATTGGAATCAGCTTCCGCTGGCGAGTGTCGAATCCATCGAAGTGTTGCGGGGTGGGGTCTCGTCACTCTACGGAGATGCCGCCATTGGCGGTGTGGTCAATGTGGTGACCAGTGATGAGGTCGGGCCGGTCAAGCGGGTCACCGTTACGGCCGGGAGCTTCGGCTCGTTCGATGGACAGGCTGCCATCAATGGGATGCTGAGCCGAAGCGGGTTTTCGATCTTTGGAAATGTACTCGGTACCAACGGGTACCGCGACCATGCCGAGCGGACAAGTGGTAGCCTCGGCGGCACGCTCAACCTGCTCCGCGATAATCAACACAAGCTGACGCTCAACGCCCTCAACCACTGGCGGACCTTCGAGGTGCCGGGGCCCCTGACGACCGCAGAACTCGACGAGAGTCGCGTGCAAGGCGCACCGTTGTATCGTTTCGA
>DATGCC010000789.1:0-2847 GCA_035312345.1 Rhodothermales bacterium | reverse complement strand
CAACACGTCGACCAGCGTATCTCGGTCACGGGCATGCTCGGCAGCGCGTTCAGCAGCAGCTCGGCGGGCGGCAGGATCCTGCCAGTCGCCAGCGTAAAAATCGGCGACCCGCTCGAAATCGGTACAGTAAGTCGTGAACAGGGCGGAGAACGCCCGCATGTCGCTGAAGGGCACACGGTCCTGGATCGAAGTCCGGGACAGGCTATTTTGGGTGAGTGTGGCGTCGGTCATAGGGTGGGTTTATAAACGCAAGAGCGAAGCTCCGTACGCCTTGCGGCTGAGAAGCTTCGCTCTTGGGGAATGAATATGGGGAGTGTAGAATTATAAAATGGACATGGGAAAAGCGTCGTTTGTGCTGACCATTTACCAAATTCCATTTTTCATTTCCCACACTCAGTTGTTTTCGCCTTTCATCTGGGCGATCTGGTCGCGCAACTGGGCGGCCTTCTCGTAGTCTTCCTCCTGGATGGCCTGTTCGAGTTGCTGCTCCATATGCTCCATGCGCGACATCGGAGCCGCCGATTCCTCCTCGGCACGACCGGCACTCGTCAGCGCCGAGACGCCCTCGTCTTCGGTCGGGATGCCCGCTTCTTGCATCACGAGCGGAGCCACGTAGATCGGCACATCGACGCGTACGGCCAAGGCCACGGCATCGCTTGGGCGGGCGTCGAGTTCGCCTTCCTCGCCATCGTGGATGTAGCGGATGCGGGCATAGAACGTCCCGTCGCGCAACTCGGTAATGACGATGTCCAGCACCTCGCCACCGACAGCGTCAAACGTGTCGCGCAAGAGGTCGTGTGTCATCGGGCGCGAGGGCTGGATCTTCTCCAGTTCGAGCGCGATGGCCTGGGCCTCGAAGGCACCAATGATGATGGGTAAACGGCGGTGGCCTTCGACTTCGCCCAGCACGAGCGCATAGGCTCCTCCACTAGGCGGGCTGGTCGAGAGACCGATGATTTCAACGAGAATAAAATCCATAGAGTATCTGGCAACAGCAGAAGTACGCGGTTCAGAGATCACGGGCGAACGACCTGCCCCTCATGCACACCGCTCGGCGACCCTCAGGTTTCGAGCGTTTTTTTCAACGCGACCAAAAAGGCCTTGTTCTCATCCGGCGTCCCGGCGTTGACGCGCAGGTAGCCCTGGAGTTCAGGGTAGCCACTCATATCACGCACCAAAACACCCGACGTTGCGAGACGGTTGAGCAGCGGCTTGGTTTCCAGCGACGTCTTGAAAAGTACGAAATTTGACTGCGACGGTACGACTTCGACGCCTTCCATCGTGGCGAGGGCCGTGGTGAGCGCCTGGCACTCCTGCTTTATCAACGCGATGCGCTCGCGGAGCAGTTGCGGACGTTGCAGCAGCGCCAGGGCTGTCATCTCCGCCATTCGATCCACCATGAACGGCAACCGCGCCTTGAGGAGTTCCTGCATCACTGCCGGATGGCCCATCAGATAGCCGAGCCGCACCCCCGCCAGCCCGAATGCCTTCGAGAAGGTCCGCAGCAACAGCAGGTTGGGATAATCGTCCAGCACCGTCCGTGCGCTTTCTTCCTCGGTAAACTCGACATACGCCTCGTCCACGACCACAAAGCCGGGCGCCGCCTCGACGATGGGCACGATCTCGGAGAGCGGCATCGCGAGGCCCGTCGGGTTGTTGGGCGTGGTGAGCACAACGAGGTCCGGCTGTGTCCGCCGCACGGCTTCCAGGATCGCCTCGGCGTCGAAGCTCAGGTCCGGGCGCGGCGGGATGGCAACGAGGTCCCCTTCGTACAGCTTCACCATCGTCGTGTAGAGCGCAAACATCGGCTTAGGCAACACTACAGGCGTGCCTTTGTCGATCATCGTCAGGCCCAGCGTGTAGGTCAGTTCGTTCGAGCCGTTGCCGACGAGGATGCCGTCCGGGTCGTGATCCAGACTTTCAGCGAGCGCGTGCCGCAGGCGATCCGGCTGTTCGGTAGGATAGCGGTTGAAGGGCGTGTAGAAAAACTGCTCCAGCAGGTCGCGCTTGAGGTCCTCCGGCAGATCCAGTGGGCTTTCGTTCTGGTTGAGCTTGACCTCTACGTTCGGCGCAGTGCCGACGTGATAGGGCCGCTGCGCCCGCACAGCAGGACGGATATAATTGAGCACCTGCTCCAGGGTCTTTGCTTCGGTTGCTTCTACGGACATTATCGCCGGGCGATTTTGGATTTTTGATGGGAGATTTTGGATGGCACCAGGCAAACCCCCAATGTTCCATCCCGCATCCAAACACTGAACAGACGAACCCCTGAAAAAGATGCTCAAAATCTTGAAGAAGCCGCGCAGCTAGCCGAAGCTTGTATTGAGCAGTATACCTACTGGCACATAAGCGACGAACCGCTGCGTGACGGATGGGCCTGGCTGCTACCTGCCACAACACATCGGAATCAGTTGTTTAGTCGAGCAGTCCGACGATGTCTGTCTTGTAGTCCTGGTAGGAGGTGTAGCGACCACGAAGCCATAATACGGCGTGGTGTTCCTGTCCACCCCGTGGCACAAAAGGCCGGATGTTATCCTCGGCAGCGCCGGGAGTGAGTACGGTCCATGTCCATGTGGCACCGTTGTCGCGTGTGGTGCCACGGTAAATCTGGTAGTGTGCGGTCGAGTCGCCCGTTGCCGGATGGACATCGGATGAGGTATACACCGTGTTCGGGTCGGCAGGATCGAGTGTAATGCCTCCGGCATAGTGGTTCTCTCCGTCGTACAGATGCGTACCTGGATAGGCGACCTCCTGCTCGTGCCACCTGCCGTTTTTTTCATCCCAGCGTGCGTAATGATAACGCAGGTCGTTACCGGTCGTGCTGTCTCTTGCTGTGACATACACGGC
>DATGCC010000788.1:0-8866 GCA_035312345.1 Rhodothermales bacterium | reverse complement strand
GTACTTCGTGCCAGGGCCGCTGACATTCATCTTGCCCAAAGACCCGGCAATCCCCGATGTGGTGACGGGCGGCCTTGACACGGTCGGGGTGCGGATTCCAGCGCATCCGGTAGCGCAGGCGTTTCTCGATGCCTGTAACCGCCCCGTAGCGGCTCCATCGGCCAACCGTTCGGGCCGCCCCAGCCCCACAACCTGGCAGGCTGTTCAGGCCGACCTCGATGGGCGCATTGGCTGTATCTTGCAAGGAGACCAGTCAGAAGTTGGCCTGGAATCGACGGTGGTGGATTGTACGCAGGAAGTACCGACGGTGCTGCGAACGGGCGTTATCACCCTTGAGCAACTGCGCGACGTGCTTCCCGCTATCCGAACCGCCGAAGGCGATGACGCCACAATCATTCGTAGCCCCGGCACGCGCTACCGGCATTACGCGCCCCGTGCCCGCATCTGCCTCATCAATCATCCCTCTGATGTAGCACCCACCCCAGACGCCGCCTACCTCGGCCTGGACCCTCCGAGCGAGCCAGCGGCCTTTGGCCTGACATCCACCTGCGAGAACGTAGCGGACTACGCCCATGCTCTCTTCGCCTTTTTTCGCCGCTGCGATGCCGCAGGCCTGCGCCTGATCTATTGCCAGCGGGTTCCGTCGAACGGGTTGGGGCACGCCTTGATGGATCGCCTGCAACGCGCTGCCAGCGTCCCTACGGACGAATCCGAATCGTAATCCCGGCCTGCCGTGCTGCCACCACGGGGCGTATCGTGACCCGGGGGGCCTCTCGCTGATGGCGCTTGGAGAGGAGATACCCCGTCGTCATGCCAATGGCGGTGCCCACAATCACATCGCTGAACCAGTGCACCTTGTCAGCCATGCGCGTGAAGGCCGTCCCAGCGCCGAGCAGGAAAAGCCCCAGCACGCGATAGTTTTTGTAGTAAACGAGCCAGGGCGTGGTGAAGGCAAACACCGTGGTGGCGTGGCCCGATGGAAACGACGTGTTGCCAGAGAACGGGCGAAACATGGTGGTGCCTTCTTCTTGAAAGGGCCGCGCCCGCCCGACGACACCTTTGAGCGTATCGGTGATGAGGTTGGCAAAGAGGATGGCTTCCAGCGAAGTAAAAGCGGCATCCTGAAACTGGGTGTGATCCGACAGCATGGAGCCGAGGAAGAGCATCAGCGCTGTCGGCTGCACCACATCAACATTGCCGATCTCATTGGCGATAGTGCGCAGAGGCCGATAGGTGCCTGCTGCCAGATCCGCTGCGCCCTGCGTCACGTCGTCATCCTGCCGGGCCAGCAAAAGCACCACGCCCCCCATACCTGCGGCCACATACAGGCTCCGCCGAGTAGGAAGTGCCTTTACGAACGCCGTGACATCCTGCCCGGTCCACTCAATAAAACGATACGGATCGGCATTGCGGATGGGAGCCTGTGCCTGCGCCCCTGCTACACCGACGAGCAAGCACACGCAAATCACGACCAGAAAAGGGCCTGTTATTTTGTTTACGTGGTGCCTGTACAAAATAGTAGGGGAAGCCAGTTGAGATGAAATCATTCCTGCAAAAGTATAGCACATACGCCGCTTAACGGAAACCCATTCTCATGGACTTCGACGTTCTCCTTGAACCGGCGGGCGGATAGGCAGGTTCTTCCCTTCAGGTGCTTGAATGGAGAAAGGGTGCCAACACCTCTCTTTTCTAATTCTCCCTTCCTTCATTCACCCTCGCGTGTGGCGGATGAGCCAGCGGCCTAGCGGAGGCAGATAATGGCAAGCAGCCACACCGAGGCGGGCGATGGTTGGATGACAGTAACCGTGATGCATCCACCGCCCCAGGCGCATCCGCAGGCCAAACTCATTGTGCCATACACGGGCATAACGCTCCCGGAAGGCAGCAGCGGTTTCGTTATCGTCCAAGGAACGAGCCACGAGCGGGACAGCCAGTTCGGCCCCACGGAGCGCCATCGCCATACCGTCGCCGCACATCGGGGCGATCATGCCCGCCGTATCGCCAATCATGCATACATCACCAGAAAAAGCGCCTTTGGGCACGAACGTCACCTGGCTGCCGGCGATCAAGCGGTCCGAGACGCGCTCCATCTGGACGAAGCGCCGCGCCAGGGCGGGGTTTTGCGCCAGTGATTGATCGATCATCGCCTCGGGATCGCCACCGGCTGCCTTGAGCGTCTCCTCGCGCGCAATCCAGCAAACATTGACACAGCCGCCTTCGATGCCAGATAGGCCACAGTAACCGCCTGGAAACGAGTGCAGTTCGATGGTGCCAGGAAGCTCGACGCCTTTGTAATGCGCCTTGAAAGCAACGAAAGGACTCCGCTGATCCAGAAATGGTCGTGCCAGCTTGCGATCCAGTACGCTGCGCTTGCCGTAGGCTCCCAGCACCAGCCGCGCCTCTAAACGGTCTGTCTCTGTCTCGATGTGAAAGCCATCATCGAGCGTGCCAGCAATGTTGCGGACAGGCGTGCCATCGCGGGCGTCGGCTCCGGCAGTGACGGCACGGTCGAACAGCAATTTATCGAGGCGAAAACGACTGAGGCCCAGCGCGGTGCCGGGCAACGGGCTCTCGAACGTTGTACCCGTGACGGTGGTAACGCGGGTGTGGTCAATGGGATGTGCCCCTGCTGCAAGCACCGCGTCCAGCACACCCAGTCGTTTGAAAGGCCCCTGCACCTCGACGGAAAGAAACTCGCCGCAGAGCTTATGGACAGGGTAGCGCTCCTTTTCGAGCAACAGGACGGAGCGGCCTTGCTCGGCCAATTGGATAGCAGCGCTGCATCCGGCGAGCCCCCCGCCCACAATGGCGACATCGTAGCTCATCCGGCGGCTCCTGGCACACGCACCGTCGAGAGGGTCCAGCGGAAGGCCCAGTGCCACTGGACGTTGTAGTCTTCCAACTCAGCCTCGCGGGCGATGGCATGCAATTCCTCTTTCTTGAAACCGCGCAATACGGAAACGGGACCATCGTGCCGAAACATGGGCGAGACGGGCAGCAGGTTAGCAAGCGTCGAGATCCCAATGTACGCCAGCCGATGCCGGTGCAAGTCATTGACGACGAAGCCATACTTGCTAACGCGGTCCATCTCGCGGACGAGTTGGACGGCCTGCTCGTGCGTCAGGTGATGCATGAAATGCGTTGTCACGGCCACATCGAACGCGTCGTCTTCATAATCCGTCGCCCGGGCGTCCCCCTCCTCAATCTTAACACGTGCCCGCAGCGCCGATGATAAGTCGCGATCGAGGCTCTGGCGAGCGTATGCCACAGCAGCCGGGTTGATGTCGATGCCTACCACATCCACATGCACACTGCGGCGGTCGGCCCAGCAGACGAGGTAGTCTGGAAAGTCACCGACGCCTGTTGCCAGATCCAGCACCCGCACGGGCCGGTCGGCCAGCACACGTAGCAGCGGCATCAGGTGCTTCATCGTCGCCGCATAGCTACCCAGGAACCGATTCACGTAGCGCAGATTGTCGAGCGCACGCGTCAGCCGAGTATCATCGATGGAAAAATCATCCATCATCTCCTCGTCATGGGTACGGGTCGCAAAAGAGGGCACAGGCAGCACCAGCTAGGGGTTATGGACGGCGAACATACTGAAACAGCAGCGAAGAAGGTTCCCTGTTGGAATATAGGAGGATGGATGGAAGTTTGGGAAATATAAGAGGAAAGTCTACCAAATAGCCTATCCTCTACTCCCACATCTCGGCACCATGAAGTATCAAAACAATAATCTGGAAATGCCTAAATTGAACTGATTTCGATGTACCTTGATGCACTCGTTAGTATCGGCATGTAGATTTCGCAGCCAGTAGCCTCCAATCCCTCAGTCTCTTGTGATAATGTCTCGATTCTTTGTTACACAACGCCTGATCCCTGCCTTTCTTTTATTGCTATTCCTGCCCTTTCTAAGACCCGATGCACTCGCCCAAGTTCAAGTCATCATCAATGAAGTAGATGCTGATACGCCCGGCACCGACACCGCCGAGTTTGTCGAACTCTACGATGGCGGTGTCGGCAACACGTCCCTTGATGGCATGGTCGTGGTCTTCTTCAACGGCAGCGATGATGCCTCCTATGAAGCTTTTGATCTCGACGGTTTCTCGACGGATGCCAATGGGTTCTTCGTCCTCGGCAACACCGGCATCCCTGGTGTTGAAATTGTCTTTGGCAGTAATACGCTGCAAAACGGAGCCGACGCGGTCGCGCTATTTACCGGCGACGCCACCGACTTCCCCGAAGATACCCCGGTGACGACCACCAACCTGCTCGACGCCCTCGTCTATGACACCAACGATAGCGACGATTCCGGCCTGCTCGTGCTACTTAACAGCGGCCAGCCACAGGTCAATGAGGGGGGCATGGGCGACAAGGACAACCATTCCAACCAGCGCATCCCGAACGGCTCTGGTGGCGTGCGAAACACCGATACGTACACGCAAATCCCGCCCACGCCAGGTGCCGAGAATGGTGCCGCCGCTCCTACGGTCAGCTTTACCTCGGCGAGCAGCAGTGTCGATGAAAATGGCATCTCGTTCGACCTCATGGTGGAGATGCTCAACCCGGATGGCAACGAGGTGATGGTCGATGTGGCCTTCGACACCGGCAGCAGCACCGCCGATGGGGCCGATATCGACAACTACACCACACAAACGGTCACGTTCAGTGCGGGAGCCACCAGCGGCGATACAGAAACCGTTACCGTCACCATCACGGACGACGGAGAGACGGAAGGCAGCGAAGACGCGGTCTTCAACCTGGAAAACCTACAGACCACCGGCACAGCAACCATTGGTACACCGGACACTTTTACCCTCACCATCAACGATGATGAGACGCCGCTGCCTGAGTTGGTCCTCAACGAGATGGACTATGACCAGTCGGGCACCGATATGGCCGAGTTCATTGAGATCAAGAACATTGGCAGCACCACTGTCAACCTAGATCCGTTCGCAGTGGAACTCGTCAACGGCAGTGGCGGCGGAGCCGTGATAGATGACACCATCGACCTGCCCGATGTAGACCTGGGCGCAGGCGAATACTTCGTCATCTGCGCCAATGCCGCCACCACGATCAACTGCGACCTTGACGTTGCACCCGACCAGAATTTGATCCAGAACGGCGCGCCGGATGCGGTCGCTCTTGTGCAAGGCTCCACCATTATCGACGCGGTGAGCTACGAAGGCGACACGGGCGCGCCCTACACCGAAGGCTCCGGCAGTGGGCTGGAAGACGACAGCGGCATCAACTTTTCTGGTATCTCACGCTTTCCCGATGGGGCAGATACCGACATGAACAATGTCGACCTCAGCCCCCGTTGCATCACGCCGGGCTCTGAAAACATGATGGCCGACACCGGCTGCCAAGAGCCGATTCAAATCACGCTCGTCATCAACGAAGTGGACGCCGACACACCCGGCACTGACACCATGGAGTTCATTGAACTCTATGACGGTGGCGTGGGTAACGTCGCGCTCGATGGCTATGTGATCGTCCTCTTCAACGGCAGCGACGATCAGTCGTATACGCCGGTCTTCGATCTTGACGGCTTCTCGACGGACGCCAACGGCTACTTCGTCCTCGGCAACAGTGGCGTTCCTAATGTTGACATCGTCTTTGCTGACAACACCCTCCAGAACGGTACGGATGCCGTCGCGCTCTACGAGGCGAGTGCCCCTGACTTTCCCAATGACACGCCTGTCACAGCCACAAATCTGATCGATGCGCTCGTCTACGATACCAATGATAGCGACGACTCGGGTTTGATTGATGTCCTAACACCCGGCCAGCCTCAGATCAACGAGGATGGCATGGGTGATAAGGACAACCACGCCAACCAGCGTATCCCCAACGGAGAAGGCGGCCAGCGCAACACCAGCACGTACACCCAGACTGATCCAACGCCGGGTGAGGTGAACCGCGTGATCGTGGTGGCCGAGATTTTCGAGATCCAGGGCAGCGGTCTCACTTCGCCGTTCGACGGCCAATTCGTCACGACGGAGGATAACATCGTCACTGCTGTGGGACCGGAAGGCTTTTTCATCCAGACGCCCGACGCCCGCGACGACAACGACCCACTGACGTCGAACGGCATTTATGTCTTCACCAACAGCACACCCACTGTATCTGTAGGCGATCAGGTGGACGTGACCGGCGAAATCGAGGAGTTCTTTGACTTCACGGAGTTCACCAACAATCCGATGGTGACGGTGGATAACAGCGGCAACGCCTTCCCCACCCTCATCACCTTCGATGACACGATGCCCTCCTCCGACCCGACGACACCGAGTTGCGATGGCGTGGGCGGCGATCTCCACGCAATGAACTTTGAGTGTCTTGAGGGGATGCGCCTTGAAGTCATGAATGGCGCGGTGGGCAGCGGTAACCAGAGCTTTGGCTCCGATCCCCTCGCCGAGGTTTACGTAGTCGCCGACGCCACGCGACCGTTCCGCGAGCCGGGTATCGAATATCCGGGCATGGGCGGCCTGCCCGTGTGGGACGGCAACCCCGAAGTCTTTGAACTTGACCCCGACAAGCTCGGCCTGCCGAATGAGGAAATTCCCGGCGGCTCGACCTACAGCGCCACAGGTGTGCTCGGCTTTGAGTTTGGCGGCTACGAACTGTGGCCGACCTCGTTGTCCGTCACTCCCGCCTCGCTCATCGAGCCAGTGCGTCCGAAGGAAAGCAGCGAGATGACTATCGGCACACTCAACCTCTTCCGCCTCTTTGACGACGTAGACGACCCCGTTGAGGATGGACGCAATGACGAAGTGGTTTCAACTGCCGAGTATCAGCGACGGCTAACCAAGTTCTCGCAGTTCATCCGCGAGGTGATGCGTGCGCCGGACATCCTCGCCGTGCAGGAAGCCGAAAAACTCGGCGTACTCGAAAACCTCGCCGCCAAGATCCAGGCCGACGACCCAACCATCATGTACAGCGCCCTCCTCATCGAAGGCAACGACATCGGCACCATCGACGTGGGGTTCCTCGTCCGCAGCTCCGTGCAGGTGGACGATGTGACGCAACTGGGTAAAGATGAACTGCTGTCGGTGGACAATTCACCGCTGCACGACCGCCCGCCGCTGCTCCTCGAAGCGACTTACACGGGCGGCTCCATGCCCAAACCCATTGCCGTGATGAACGTCCACAACCGTTCGCTCAACGGCATCGACGACTCGTCGGATGGTCCGCGTGTACGGCAGAAGCGGCTGGAGCAGGCGCAGTCCATCGCGCAGAGAGTGCAGGATTTCCAGACGACAAACCCCGGCGTCGGTCTTGCCGTCACGGGCGACTTCAACGCCTATGAGTTCCCCGATGGCTTCGTGGATGTGGTCGGGCAGATCGCGGGTGATTTTACCCCGAGCGACAACCTGCTCTCTGGCCCCGACCTTGTCGATCCAGACCTCACGAAGCTCGTCACCACACTACCTGCGGATGAGCGGTATTCGCTTGTTTTCAACGGCAGCGCTCAGGTGCTGGATCATATGCTGACGACGCAACTGCTCACAGGCGATGTGCGCGGCCTCCAGTACGGACGCGGCAACGCCGACGCGCCAGAGATTCTATTCGAAGACGATGCCACCCCTGCCCGATCCTCAGACCACGATGGCCTCGTGCTCTACGTCGATACCTCCGGCGATCCGCTCCTCAATGAGTTCGTCGCCGACCACACGGGAAGCGACACGGATGAGTTTATCGAACTCTTTGGCGAGCCGAACATCGACTATTCAACCTTCTCTGTTCTCGCGGTAGAAGGCGACGCGGGCGGCTCGTTGGGCGTGATTGACGCGGTCTTCCCTGTCGGCTCGACCGATGTCAGCGGCTTCTGGACGACGGGCTTCCTCAGCAACGCCCTCGAAAATGGCACGCTCACGCTGCTGCTGGTCAAAGGCTTCACCGGCAGCGAGGGCGACGACATCGATACCAATGATGATGGCGTGATTGACAACAGTCCGTGGGCCATCCTGGTGGACGATGTGGCCGTGACCGACGAGGGCAACGGCGACCAGACCTACTCATCCGTTGTACTTGATCCCAACTTCGACCTGCGCAACCTGAATGTGAGTGGCGCATCGCGGATCCCCAACGGCCTCGACACCGATAGCATCAGCGATTGGGCCCGCAACGACTTCGACGGTGAAGGACTGCCCAGTTTCCCGAATGGTGGGACACCAAAGAATGGCGAGGCGATCAACACACCGGGCACCACCAACCAGCTTGGCACGACGCCGCCCGCCCCGGAGGGTCTTATCATCAACGAGGTAGATGCCGATACGCCCGGCTCCGATACAATGGAGTTCATCGAGTTGTACGATGGCGGTGTGGGCAATGTCGCGCTGGACAACGTGGTCGTCGTTCTCTTCAATGGGGAAAATGATACCGCCTACCGCGCCTTCGATCTGGATGGCTTCTCGACGAATGCGGATGGCTTCTTCATCCTTGGCAATGCCGATGTACCCGATGTCGATCTCGTCTTTGGCAGCTCGACGATTCAGAACGGCCCCGATGCGGTGGCGATCTATGCGGGCGAAGCCGCCGACTTCCCGAACGGCACAGGCGTCACAACGACGTTGCTCGTGGATGCGCTCGTCTACGGCCCGGCGGATGCACCTGGCTTCGGCCTGCGGCACCTGCTGAACCCAAACCAGCCGCAGGTGGACGAAGACGGCCTGAACAACAGCGACATCCACTCGCTCCAGCGGATTCCCAATGGTGCAGGCGGGGCACGCAACACGGATACCTATGTCCCGATCAAACCGCCGCCTGGAGCCATCAACGGCGGGGCCGACCTCAGCCTCGACATGCGGCTCGGTGCCGTGGCAGTCAACGGCAACAACATCACCGGCACGTTCCTGCTTACGCT
>DATGCC010000787.1:0-6689 GCA_035312345.1 Rhodothermales bacterium | reverse complement strand
GGTATCAGAAAATGCACACGCGCCTCTCGAAGATTCAGAACAACGATGGCAGTTGGAGCGGTCACCATTGCATCACCAGTCCCGTCTTCTGTACGGCCGCCGTGATCTTGACGATGATGGCTGCGTGAGGCATGCTGGTGGATGGCTGATAGCGGAAGGGTAGCGTATCTTCCGAGGAGTGTGCCTTTGCGCTACGGGACGTTTGGAAAGCGGAGGGCGGAGCGCAAGGGGCGAAAAGAGGCTCTCCGCCTTCCGCCCTCCGATGCTATCCACTTTTACCATCAACCAGCCACCGTTAAAGAATGCGGAACGGTTCAGCTTATCTGGTCACGCTGCTTTTGCTCATCGCCAGCGGATGCGCGCCGCCGGAGCCACACAGTGAGGCGGAGGTGATGCTGGGTGACGCCTGCCAGTTTCTGTGGGTGCAGCAGGAGGAAGATGGCGGATGGCACAGCGGAACGCATGGTTTTTTGCGCGGCGGGCAGGCGTGGACGCCCTACGTGTTGCACGCCCTCCTCGAAGCGCCGGATGTGCATTGCGAAAAACCGCCTCGGCAGGTGCAGGCCGCGCTCGACTTTATCCGGCAACACACGAACGCAGCGGGTGTGTTGGGGCTGGCCGACCCGGACATTCTGGAGTATCCCAACTATGCCACTGCCTATGCCGTGCGTGTGCTGGTTCGTGCCGGGGAGCCAGCAGATAGTGCGTTAATCGACAAGATGGCGGCGTATCTGGCGGCTCAGCAATTTGTGGAAGCACGTGGAGTGGAGGGAGATGACTGGGCGTATGGCGGCTGGGGCTTTGGCGAGCAGGGGTTGCCGCCGGGAAGCGTCGGGCATGTCGATCTCTCGCACACCCGCCGGGTGTTGCAGGCCCTACGCGAGGCCGGGTACAACAACGCCGAGACGTATCGGAAAGCCGGTATTTTCCTCTGCCTGCTTCAGAAAAGCACCGACCGGCTGGGAGCCGACACCAGCCATTTCGATGGCGGCTTCTTCGCCTCGCCCGTGATCATCACGGTCAACAAAGCCGGGCGGGTGCCGGGTGCGTCCGCCAAGCGCCCTGTCTTTCGTAGCTATGCAACGACGACCAGCGATGGGGTGCTGGCCTTGCTGGCGGCAGGCGTCGCGCCCGACGATCAGCGCATGCAGGCCGCGATAGACTGGCTACGTCAGCATCCCGGTTGGGCCTACCCCGGCGGTATCCCGCAGGACGACCCTGCGCAGTGGCATCGGGTGCTGGTCTTCTACCATCTGGCTGTACGTGCAGAAGCCTACGCAGCACTTCAAGAGCCTGGATCCTGGCGGGAGGAAGTGGTGCACCTCCTTGCCGAAAAACAACATGAGGATGGCAGCTTTGCCAACCCCTATGGTGCGCCCAATAAAGAGGACGACCCGATGCTTGCCACGGCGATGGCCGTGCAGGCGTTGAGCCACGCCCTGCGGGATCCTGCATCCGAGTGAGGCGGTACGGAGAAGAGATGTATCGGGTGGAGAGTGGATAGAAAAGAACCAATAACCAGGAACCCCAAACCAGGAACTCCTTCCTAACCCATGTCCGATCCCGCCACGGCCTTTATAGAAAAATCCCGGTACTATTTGCAACAGGAATACCTGCCCAAAATCGAGCGGTGTGTAGAAAAGCTCTCGGACGAAGACCTCTGGTGGCGGCCCAACGACCAGTCCAACAGCGTCGGCAACCTGCTGCTGCATCTGGCGGGCAACGTGCAGCAATGGATTGTGAGCGGCGTGGGCGGGGCCAATGATGTACGCCAGCGGCAGCAGGAGTTCGATGAGCGTGAACGGTTGCCCCGAAGGGTGTTGATGGAGCGGCTACGACGTGTGCTAGACGAGATGGATCAGGTATTCTCCTCGCTGGATGCCAGCGCGCTATTGGAGCCGCGCCAGATTCAGGGCCTGGAGGTGTCGGTGTTAGATGCGGTTTATCATGTCGTCGAGCATTTCTCGATGCATGTGGGGCAGATCATCTACCTCACCAAAATGCGCACCGGCGACGATCTCGGGTTTTATCGGGTGAAAGAGGGCGATGTGGTCGGGACGCGCTGGCACGAGGCGGGTGCATAGATTCCCCCTGATCAATCGCAGAAGGTGGCCAGCGCAGACATCACCTCTCGTTCTACCTCACCGCCCGTTGGCAGGTTGAGGCGGACGCCCTGCACCACCATGGTGGAGGAGCCGCCGCCATCCAGGTTGAGGGCGTCTACCGCTCCGACGTCGCGCATCAGAGCCGCCAGTTCTTCCAGGCTCACACCCCGGCTGGCCTCTTGCCGTCCATCCACCACCATCACAATCAAGTTGCCCTCAGCGGTAATCCCAGCCGCCGTGCGCGGGTGGACCTCGGGGATGGAGGTGCCGAAGAACACTTCTGCGTCGGAGGTTACCCGCATCTCACCACCGACCAATAGCATCGGCCCCGTGCCGAGGGCGTCGCGCACAGTCCAGGGTTGGGCGTCCGTGTAGGAGAGGGGTGCGGCGGGGTGGCCGGGTTGGTGTGGCGGCGGGGTGGGCCAGCGGTATAGGGTGTCGTTGCGCGTGGTGGCCCAGGTAATCTGCAGGTTGTCGCCCTCGAAGCCAATAGCGGCACGGGCCGTCTCGAAGCGGAGATCATCGCGTTGCACGGAGCGCGTAGCCGCTTCGCGGATCTGGTGATCTACGTACAGTAGCCCCACATGCCCGGCCGGGGTTTTGTCCATGGTGAAGTAGCCCCCATTGACCACCACACAGGCCTCGAGGTCGCGGGCGAAGCTGCTCGTAGCTTCCCGGTTATCGGTTGTATCGTCCGAGACCACCACCCGCGTCGTGATGTGGGGGCTAGGCTCGTCAATGTGGGCATACCAGGCGCGGAGGGGTGGCGTCTCGCTTTGCCCGGCGTAGACGCGTATGCCTTCCGGCAAGCGGGCCTGCAACGAGTCGATGGGATGCCAGGTCAGACTCAGGGGTGCAGGTTGGGCGGATGGTTTCTGCGGGTGTGTGCAGCCTGCTACCAGAAGCAGGAGGAGTAAGCAGGCTCCGGTGGTTTGCCTTTTCCACATTACGCCTTTTCCTTTTTCTGTGCTTCCTGCTCCGCTTTTTGCTGCGCCTGGTGCATTTTCATCGGGACAAGCAGAACGGGGCAGGGAGCCTGTCGCACGACATCCTGCGCTATATCGCCCAGCAGGGCCCCGTAGAGCGCGCCGCGTCCGTGGGCTCCCATGACGATCAGGTCGGCGCTGGCTTGCCTGGCTTCTTCCAGGATCACATCGGCGGGGTCTGTGCCTTCGCGCAACAGCGTGTGGACCTCCAGGCCGCGTTGCTTAAGGTCGTTAGCACGGCTTTGCATCTCCGTGTCCAGGTCACTCTTTTCCTTTGCTTTCTCCTCGCGCAACTCGGGTGTGGAGGCACGGGGGGAGCCGAGAGAAGGCTCTTTCATGATGTGAAGCAGCCAGACGGTACTGTCGAAGGCTTCGGCGATGCGCGAACCCTGCGCTAGCACCGTGTCTGTCGTGTCCCACAGGCTGACGGATATCAGAATGTTTTGCATAAGATCGTAGATCGAGTCAGAACGATGTTGCTGCTACTTTGATGTAACGGGGATTACAGTTGGGGCCATCTGCGCCGATACAATATAGCAATTTGCTGGATGGTCGCATGAGCCGCCCACTCCGGCCCAGCATAGAAAATCCTGGAAAGATGTCACGGCGTCTGTGAAGGCGATCTGCTTCTTTTCTACCTTTACCCTTTACACGTTCCTGGTACCTGTTCCATGCTCATGGCAGAGATTGAAGAAAGCGCACAGGCGCAAATAGACGAATTGAAACGCGAACTGGAAGCCGAGCGGCACGAGAATGCCTCGCTCCGCCGGTTGCTGTTTGCTCAGTATGCTAACGAGCCGCGCCTCATGCAGCCCATGACGCTGCCCATCTCGGAGCGGGCCGTGGTGCTCTTCGAGGTATTGCCCGAACGGTTTACCCTGAATGAAACCCTTGTCACTGCCGACCGGCTCGGGCTGACCGAGGTGGAAGCGGGCGAGCATATTCGCACCTACTTCGAGGAAGGCATGCTGGCCGAAGATGATACGCATGGCTGGTTTCGCAAGACGGGCTATCGCCCCTATCTGAAAGAGGAATGAGGGAAAGGGCGAATGTCGAAGGGGGAGGGTCGAATGCTGAACGCATTTTTCTTCGACCTTCTCCCCTCGACAATCGTCCTTCCGTTGCCTCGCTTTTAAAAATCCGCGGCTCTGCCGATATAAAGGAAAAGCGAGGACAAACCCTATGAATGCAAAGCAACCGTCTAAGTACGGATATTCCTACAAGAAAGTGGAGCCAGCAGGAAACCGGCCGCCTGAAGAGCGTGCTGCGACCCACCGCTACAAACTCAGCGGATTGGCCTGGCGCATCCAGCCACTCTATGAACTGGCTGGATGCCCGTTTGGCAACACCAATACGGGTCTGCTGCTCTGGGTCGATTTTGGGCGGCGCACTTACAATAATTAGCGCAAAAGTGGGTGCCCCCTTTAAAAACGACGCTCTACACCCGACACTATCTATTGATCGACGGTTTGCGTTGATCGCTGCGTGGTAACCTCCGCCGACAGCCGTTGCTTCCTATTCCAGGGCAGCGGCTGTTGCGGGTTTAAGAAGGAGGCTTACGCCACCTGCTCCTGAAGACGCTGGGCCAGTTTTTCCCGTTGCAGGTAAGCATCACGGGCGATTTGTACATCTTCGAGGAAGAACGGTAATTCTTCTATCCGGAGCGCCTGAGGGCCGTCTACCAGCGCTTTGCTGGGCTCAGGATGGAAATCTACGAGCACCATGTTGGCCCCGGAAATGATGCCTTGTGCTGTGACGTGCATGACGTCGAGCAGGCCCTCCGGGCTGGCATTGCGAGAGCCGACGGAATGCGAGGGGTCGACGCAGACGGGCATCCGCGTGAGGCGCTTGACGACGGGCACATGTGCAAAATCGACGAGGTTGCGGTGCGGATCGCCCATGTTGGTTTTCATGCCGCGTAGCGCGAAGACCACATTGCGGTTGCCCTCACTGGCAAGGTATTCCGCTGCGTTCAGCGACTCATCCAGGGTGATGCCGAAGCCACGCTTGAAGAGCACGGGATAAGTTCGCTGCCGCCCGACGCTCTTGAGCAGTTCAAAATTCTGCGTATTACGCGTGCCAATTTGAAGCATCACACCCGTCGGGTTGCCGGTGGCATGCAAGGCCTCGTCGATCTCCTCAACGTGCGACTCGTGCGTCACCTCCATCGCGATGATCTTGATGCCGTATTTACCCGCCAACTCGAAGACGAACGGCAGGCAATCTTTGCCGTGGCCCTGGAACGAGTACGGACTCGTGCGTGGTTTGTAGGCCCCCATCCGCGTACAGACCTGTCCCTGTTCGTGGAGGGCTTTCATCATGGCTTCGACGTGCTCTCTGGTGCTAACGGCACAGAGACCTGCGAAGACGTGCAGGGTGTCCTGACCAAAGCGCACGCCATTGTAGTCGAAATGGGTGTCGCGGTCGTCGCCTTTGTGGCGGCCCAGCACGCGGTAGGCTTCTGAGACGCGCACCACCCGCTCTACACACGGCAGGCTGTTCATATAGTCCTTCGAGAGCGTGCCCGTATCACCGATGAGGTAAATCTCAGTCAGGCGTTGCTCGGTGCCTTGCTCGTGGTGCATGCGGTGCTGGATGCCAGGGAGGTTATCCAGGTAGTTCGTCAACTGCTGGTATTCTTCCGAGGCGAGGTCGACGTTGGGCGTGAGGATGAGAATCACAGGAAAAGAGGCTGGGAAGCCGTTTGGTTTGGGAAAACACGTTCAAAAATAGGCGGCGTTCGACAGCCATGACGTGAATTCAGCGCAAAGGTATGGGGCGTCGAGAGAGGGGATTAGCCCACGACCAGTCCGACCCGGAGATTTTGCGTGGTATACGCAAGGTGTCCATCAACCGCCACTTCGCCATCGGCAATGCCGAGCACAAGGCCGCGTGTGAGGATGCGTTTCACATCTAGCTGAAAGGTCACCTGGCTGGCGGAGGGCAGGATAGGCTCTTTGAACTTGACTTCACCCACGCCGAAAGCGCGACCTTTGCCGGGGTGACCCCGCCACGCAAGGAAGAAACCCAGCAATTGCCACAGCGCGTCCAGTCCCAGGCAACCCGGCATCACGGGGTCTTCGTGAAAATGCCCCTCAAAGAACCAGCGATCCGGGCAGATGTCGAGTTCAGCAATGGCAAGGCCGCGCTCGTGCTGCCCACCGCTGGCGTCCAGGGTGGTGATGCGGTCGAGCATGAGCATGGGCGGGAGCGGCAGCCGCAGGTTGCCGGGGCCAAAGAGGTCACCACGGGCGCAGCGCAGCAGATCATTGCGGTCGAAGGAGGTGGGAAGAGGCATACGAAACAGCCTGAAAATAACGGATAGGCGTTGTGCTTGCCGATTAAAGCCGCTACCTTAAGCCATGTTGCCTCTAACAGATTGTGACATTCAGGCGGTTCGGCAATCGTATCTTTCTGCTCTCCAACCGGACTGTGATCATGACCACCCTTGATTGCCGTTTGCTATGCGCCTGCGTCTGTTCGTATTACATTGCGCCTAACACGGGCACGTACAATCCACCCGACGGCAATCCGTATGTACCGGCGGTCGGTTATCAGGCCTTGCCTAAAGCCTTCTTCAGCGGCGACGACGACATTG
>DATGCC010000786.1:0-4923 GCA_035312345.1 Rhodothermales bacterium | reverse complement strand
CGTCATAAAATACTGCTCGACCATGATTTCATGGCGGCTCTCCAACTCACGCTCGCTCAGGACGCCGAAGTTCTCAAAGAGATGGATGTTCTTGACATCAAGCAGGCGGTCGAGCGCGTCGAGGGTGGTGCGGAGGTTGAGCAGGCCGCGCCGTTCGGCTTCTTCGTGCCATTCCTGCGAATAACCGTCGCCATTAAAGATGATGGCTTTGGCATCGCCCATAACCTCCCGGATGACATCGGCGACGGCGGCTTCGAGCACCTGCTCGTCGGAGGCGTCTTTGCCTTCGAGCTTGGCTTCCAGCTTCGTCGCCATCTCGTCCAGCGCATCGGCGACGATAACGTTGAGCACGGTGTTGGTAAACGAAACCGTCTGGTTCGACCCGACGGCGCGGAACTCAAACTTGTTGCCTGTAAAGGCGAAGGGCGAAGTCCGGTTGCGGTCGCCTGCGTGGCGCGGCAACTCGGGCAGGCTCGGCGCGCCGAGCCCCAGAAAGCCTCCCTGTTTGCTCTCGGTAGCCGGGCCTTCGGCGAGTTGCTCGAAGACGTGCTCAAGCTGCTCGCCCAGGAAGACGCTCATGATGGCGGGCGGCGCTTCGTTGGCGCCGAGCCGGTGGTCGTTGCCCGCCGTAGCCACAGCGATGCGCAACAGATCTTGATGCTTGTAGACGGCCAGGATGGTGGCGGCGCAGAAGAACAAGAACTGGGCATTGTCGTGCGGGTTGTCGCCCGGTTCGAGCAGGTTCATGCCCGTGTCCGTCCCCATCGACCAGTTGTTGTGCTTGCCCGAGCCGTTGACGCCAGCGAAGGGTTTCTCGTGCAGCAGGCAGACGAGGCCAAACTGCCGCGCCACCCGCTGCAATGTCAGCATCACCAGTTGCTGATGGTCAGCGGCGACGTTGGTGTTCTCGTAGATCGGGGCAATTTCGTACTGGCTGGGGGCCACTTCGTTGTGCCGCGTCTTGACGGGCACGCCGAGGCGATAGAGTTCTTTCTCCGTCTCCAGCATGCATGAGAGCACGCGGTCCGGGATGGAGCCGAAGTAGTGATCGTCCATCTCCTGCCCACGCGGCGGCTTGGCTCCGAAGAGCGTGCGGCCCGTCGTCACAAGGTCCGGGCGGCGGTAGAAAAACTCTTCGTCGATCAGAAAATACTCCTGCTCGTTGCCGACCGTCGAGTTGACCTTCGTCGTCTCCGCATCGCCGAAGAGCTTGAGCACGCGGAGCGCCTGTTTGTTGAGCGCTTCCACCGACCGTAGCAGCGGAATTTTATGGTCGAGTGCTTCGCCCGTCCACGAGGCAAAGGCCGTCGGGATGGCGAGGTACGTGCCTTTTGCATTCTCGACAATAAACGCGGGCGAGGTGGGGTCCCAGGCGGTGTAGCCACGCGCCTCGAAGGTAGCCCGCAGGCCGCCACTCGGAAAACTCGACGCATCCGGCTCGCCCTGGATCAGGTCTTTGCCGGAGAACTTGGCAACGGCCCCGCCTCCTTTGTTGGGCGTGATGAAGCTGTCGTGCTTCTCGGCGGTGGTCCCCGTCAGTGGCTGGAACCAGTGCGTGAAATGCGAGGCCCCATGCTCAATGGCCCACTCCTTCATCGCCTGCGCCACGGCCTCAGCCACTTCGGCATCCAGCGTCTCGCCTTGCTCAATCGTCGCCATAATCCGCTTGAACGCCGACTTCGGCAAGCGATTGCGCATCTCTTCTATGCCAAACGTATTCTCGCCGAAAATTTTCTCGATGTCCATCGGCTTCCTGCCCTCGCCATTGCCATTGGTCGTGTACTTGGTGGCCGCGAGCAGGTTGTAGTCCTGCTGAAGTTTGTTCATGTGGACGTGTTTGGAGTTGGTTTTTGGTTCTTGTTTATCAGGTTATTGCTTGCCCAAAGAACAGGGCCTGTTGTTCTTCTCGCCCTTCGCACTTCCCTACGATCCATTCTCCCTCGTCTCGTAGGCGAAAAGCTCGGTCGGCTCGACGGCGACCTGGCGCGTCTCTTTGTAGGTGCTGAGCACGATGCTGGTGGTGGTACCCGTCACGCCAGGCCAGGACTGAATCTTCGAGAGCAGCCGCTCCAGCGTGGTGGTGTTGCGGGTGCGCACCTTGAGAATGTGCGACCCTTGCCCTGTCACCGAATGGATCTCCAGCACTTCGTCGAGGTCGCGGGCTTCTTCCACCATCGTCTCGTAACGGTTCGAGCCATCCACCATCACACGGATGAAGGCGGTGATGTCGTAGTGCAGGCGTTTGGCGTCCACCACGGCGTGGTATCCTACCAGCACCCCGCGCTCGGTAAGCTTCCGCATCCGCTCGCTTACCGATGGGACCGACAGGCCCACCTCTTCGGCGATGGCATTGCGTTTCATGCGCCCGTTGGCCTGCAACAGGGTCAAAATCTTAGCGTCGATACTGTCTATGCGCTCCATGGAACTCCGTATTATTTGCTTGTGGAGCACAATTTACATAAAAGATTTAACGTCCGCAGTAATCCACCTAAAAAATTTAATGAATCACTTGAAAAAGAAAGAAAAGATGAGAAGGGCATAATTTTTCTCCCCTCTCTCTTTCTGTACCACGCTTAAATACCGCCCCAGCTCAACTTATGGCACGACTGCTACGATGCGAAGCGGCCCGCCGCTACCCTTTGCAATCTTCATGGGCAGGGCGATGACGGTGAAATCCTTGAGCGGCAACTGGTCGAGATGAGCCACATTTTCAAAAGCCGGAATATTGGCGGCAAAAAGCGTCTGGTGCGACTCAAAAAGGCTAGATTGTCCGTAGTCGATGCTGGGCGTGTCGAGGCCAATGGCTTTGATGGATCGGTTATCGACAAGCCAGCGGGCTGCGTCGGGATGGAGGCCGGGGAAGTGGAGTTTCGCCACGGCCTCGGCACCGCGCTCGTCGGTGCCCATGTAACGAACGCGGTCGGGCCAGAATGCGCCGAAGCCTGTCCGCAACAGCACGATGATGTCGTCCGGCATCGGGCCGTTATCGGTTTCCCACGCCTCAAAGTCCGCCTGCGTTACCTGGTAATCGGGATCTTCGCTGGCCTGCGCTGAGACATCGATGAGGATGGCAGGCCCCATGAGCCGTTCCAGAGGGATTTGGTCCGTCGTCCACTTGCCTTCGGCAAAGTGCACCGGCGCGTCGAGGTGGGTACCCCCGTGCTCGGCAGAGCGGAAGGAGTTGGCTTCATACCAGTAACCGCCCTCCGTCATGCCGTGGGCATCCACGGTCAGTTCAAACCCATCGGCGGTGGGCCAGTAGACCGTTTCCTCATCGAAGGCATACGTCAGATCGACGACAGTGCCTGCTGGGAAAGCCGCTGGGTCAGTGGACTCGGGTGGCGGCAGAGGCGCGGGTGATTCGACGGGCTGGCAGGCAACCAGCAGCAACAGGAGAAGCACGATGAGCTTGTTCATGACAACAGGCGGGCGGGTGAGAGAATGCCTTCAAGATCGTGTCTTACTGCCTCGCCCGCAAGCCTCACAGCACTGGCTCGGCAACAGGCACTGGCTTCGGCGTAGATGGGCGTGACTCAACCTCGGCGGCATACCCTACCCGGCCCCGGTAATCAAAAAAGCGCACATGCATCGCCTCTGGCGTCAGCGACACCGCGAGGAAACCCGGCGAAGCCGCGGCAAACAAAGCCCCGTCGGACGGTTCTTCGAGCTTATACGCCAGGGATCCTGCCCCCGAAACCAGATAGTCGATGCTGCTGCCCTCCGGCTGCAAATGCTGCAGGCTGTGTACATGGCCACAGAGGTATGCTGTTACGCTGTGTTTTTCCATCAGCGGCTCAATGGCTCGCTGCATCCGCGACGAGTTGCCATGCCCAGCGCGAACCGCATACAGGTTGTGATGGCCAACAACGATTTTCCACTGCGCCTCCGTGTTTGCCAAGGTGCTGTCAAGCCAGCGCTGTTGCTGCGTCACCTCTGCGGGATCGTCAAACACGAAAACCTCTGTATCCAAAAAGGCAAATAGGGCCGTGGTGCTGTCGTCGATGGGTTGTGTGAACGCATAGTAGCGGGCGGGCATCGTCCAGCGATCGCTCTGGTCGGTGTAGTCGATCTGTGCCTGAATATTGCCCCGATGGTCGTGGTTGCCCAGCACCGCATACCACGGCGTCTGCAACGAGGGAGCCGTATACACATTCTCAAACGAAGACTGCCATTTGCCATCCGCAACGCTCGCTACCCCGTCCTCATAGAAATTGTCGCCCGTAGAGATGACAAAGCGGCTATTGATCTCCGCGCCGATGCCCCCCATGGCCTCAGCCACATCATCCTGCCAGAACCAGCCACCTCGCCCCCAATCCCCGACAACCATGAAATTGAATGCGTCCTGGTCAAAGGCATCGGGCGATGGATCCAGTACGTCCAGGCTATCCCATGACAGATAGCAGCCTGCTCCGGTAAGCAGCCATAACAGCGCGATGATCTTCAGCGGGTGCCGCAATCCCATAGTCGAAAGGGTTGATGAGGCATTTGCCTCCATCCACGCACAGCTTTTGCAGAAGTTCGCACCGAAGATACGGGCGTTGTATCTTACTCTCAGAACGAAAAATCCAGTCCGGCGTATAGGATCGCCCCTCGGGCCCGTAGCTCAGCGGTTAGAGCCGTCGACTCATAATCGATTGGTCGGGGGTTCAAATCCCTCCGGGCCCACCTTGCAAAAGGCCCTATAATCCCTTCAAACGGCGATTATGGGGCCTTTTTGTATATTCAGGAATCCAGACTGATCTTGCAGGATTATGCACTAAAATGAAAAGTTGTGCGTAACCTGTGCGTAAAAATGTAACGAGCCATTGGAAGTCACCATGTTATCGCTACGGGTGTAAAGCGACAACGGTGTATATCGCGGGTGGGCGATGTGCGCTTGAATAGAGAGCAGACAATCGCAGTGCGCAGCACGATCGGTCTGCA
>DATGCC010000785.1:0-8630 GCA_035312345.1 Rhodothermales bacterium | reverse complement strand
CCGTTTTCAGCCTATGTGGGCGGTCTGAGACTTTTTTCAATGTCCGGTTCTGGAGGCTGACATTGAAAAAGTCTCAGGCTGATTTGCTTTAGTGAGCCAGTTTCGACGATTCTATTTTCGCATTTGGACAAAGCCGAGCTTAGAATTTCAATACGGCACCCAGTTGCGGGATGAGCATGTCGGTCTTTGAACGCTCGGTGGTGAAGAAGACCTGACCGTCACGGCGCTCGATAGATCCTTCCTTCAGGTATTCCGCTTCCGAGCCCAGTAGGTAATGCACGCCTGCATTGATATGCACCGCTCGCACTTTGCCTCGGCCCCCACGCCCGCCATACACCTTCACGCTCAATCCGCCGCCCACGCCATAACTCAGCGCGGTATCCTCAAAGTTGGTAGACGAGGCGATCGGGTCGCCATCGTTGAAATTTTCACTGTGGATAGACGTTTCCGTCGAGAAATGTTTCAGGCCAAATAGACCATCCAGATACGGCTGCACCATGCCCGTTGGCGGCTGGATGCGCAGCAGCAGGTGTGCCAGCAGGATACTGTTGCTGGTTTCTACATCAACGGTCACATCCGGGATGGTGTTGCTAAATGGCTCATTGCGGCGCTCAAAGCCATAAATCTGCGCTCCCAAATCCACCCCAACAACGATGGGCGTTCTGCCCAATCCTACCCCGGCAAAAGCGTTGATCCCAAACCCGACATCATCTACATGCTGCTCGAATGAGCCCTGCGGGATCCCCACGCTGAAGTTGAGGCTGCCCTGCGGGCGTAGTTGTGCCTGGGCGGTCCCGACCAGCACCAGACCAAAGATGAGCAGCGCAAAGGGGATGCTTCCTTTTTTATGCATAGTGGTCTCTCTTTGTATCAAGATTTAAAGCGTATCAAGATTTAAAAACGAGGCGGCGTACGTTTCCAGCCTCATCAAGATGCATCGTACTTCAACTTCTATTGCCGCCCGCACGGCCAGGAAGGTCACGCCCAACTATTCAGCAGCCACAGCAGCGGGTTCCTCAAACCGGCTCACCGAGAAAAGATCAAGCCCGGCAGGACGCGGCTCCTCCAGCGCGACTTCGGCCAACAGTTTCCCGAAGCGAAATCCATAGCCCATACCGTGCCCCGTAAAACCTGCTGCCCAGACGCTCCCCGGCACGCCGGGCACTGCCCCGATAACAGGCAGGCGATCTGGCGAAAAACCCATCGTCCCACTCCACCGTTGGGCCACCTGAGCCTCGCGTGTTTGGGAGAAATGGTGATGAAAATAAGCCAATAGATCCTTTTGCAGCGCAGGCGTTGTTGTATCTTCATAGCCTACTTCTACGGCCCGATGCAGGTGGCGTGCTCCACCCAGCAACACCGTCCCGTCTTTAAGCTGTCGCAGGTAAAAATAGCCTTCGTGCGAATAGACAGGCAACGGGAGCCAGCGCGGCCGTAGGGGCCGGGTGGCAAACATCTGTGCACGCACCGGTTGCACATACCGCGACAGTTGCGGAAAGAGGAGCGGCAGATACGCGTTGAGTGCCAGCACCACCTGCCCGGCCCGGATGCGCCGCACAGGCGTCTCCAAAACCACCTGCTCCCCTTGGGTTTCTATGGCTACGACCCGGTGATGCGTCAATACACGGGCCTCGCTGGCCTCGGCAATATGCTGGACCAACTTTGCCGGATGTAGCGTCGCGCCCGAGGGAATGTAGAGCGATCCGAAAAACCCTTGCGCCGTCAGCCGCCGATTCGTCTCCAGTGGAGGAATGTAAGCCACCGGAGCACCATCGGCCCGCATGAAGGGCACGGCGGCCTGCATACGCTCGTCCTCCTCTTCTGTCCCGGCAACCGAAAGGCTACCGCTGGCTTCCAGATTGAAGAGAGCGGAACGCAGTTCGGAAGCAATGAGGTCGCGGTTCTCCTTCGTGAAATGCCAGAGACGACGGGTCGCGTCATCTCCGTAGGTCTCCCGGTCCGACAGATAATCGTGCGCAGTGCCCTGCAACAGAAAGCCTGCATTGCGCCCGCTGGCACCCTGCGCCAGTCGTCCAGCCTCTACCATCGCCACGCGCAGGCCGGGCCGCAAGTGCCGCAGCCAGTACGCCGTAGAGCACCCGATAATGCCCCCGCCGACGACAGCGATGTCGCATGAGACTTCGGCTTCGCGGGTGTTTTGTTGCCAGAAAGAAACGGTCATTGATTGCAGATTTGTCAGGTTTATCAGGTTACAGGTTTTCGGCTTGCGAGGTCGGTTGCTAAAAAGAAATCGTAAAATTCACGCTAGTAAACCTGTAACCTGACGTCGAGCGTAGCGAAACAACCTGCCAACCTGTAACCTTATCAAGCATTAACGTCTACAACAATGCGACCACAAAGGCGGCCTTGTGTAATTTCTTCGGACATCGCAGGCACCTGATCCAGATGGATGACACCTGCCAGAATACGATCTGCGGTTGTTTTTGGCAGATCCACGAGTCGCTGCCATGCGTCGTTCCGCTGAACCAACGGAGCCGTGTTTGAGTCGATGCCGAGCAGATTGACGCCGCGCAGGATGAACGGGAAAACCGTGGTGTGCAGTTCGTGTCCACCCGCGTTGCCACAGGCCGCCGCCGCACCGTGCCGATCCAACATACTCAGCACCGATGCCAGCGTTGTGTCGCCCACCGTATCAACCGCCCCAACCCACCGTGCCGACTGCATGGGCCGGGCGGGGCCATCGCTCAGTTCTTTTCGGTGGATGATGCGTGCCGCGCCGAGGTCGCGCAGATAATCATATGCATCCTCGCTCCCGGATGACGCCGTCACGTTATAGCCGAGGCACGACAGGATCGCCACGGCTACGCTGCCCACCCCACCTGAGGCCCCGGTCACCACCACCTCGCCACGATCCGGGGTGATGCCGTGCGCTTCGAGTGCCATGACCGAAAGCATGGCGGTAAAACCCGCTGTGCCCATCTCCATCGCCCGTAACGGCGTCATGCCCTCAGGCAGCGGAACCAGCCACTTCGCCGGGACGCGCTGCATCTGGCTAAAGCCACCCCAGATCGTCTCGCCCAGACCGCCGCCTGTCTGGATCACCAGATCGCCTGCGGCGAAATCCGGCGACGACGATGCCTCGACACGCCCCACCAGATCAATACCGGGAATGAACGGGAAATCGCCCCGGATGATTTTGCCTTTGCCTGTCACGGCGAGGCCGTCTTTATAGTTGAGGCTCGAATACAGCACTTCGATTAACACCTCGCCATCAGGCAGTTCGTCCCGCGAAAGCTCGCGTACGTTGGCGGTTAGGGTGTCCTTCGGTTGGTCGAGAAAAAGTGCGCGGAAAGAATCAGGCATGGGAATGACAGACCGGTGAGCAAGAGCGCAGGAAGAAGTACTTCATCAACAGACCGCATCCAAGAAAGCTCCATGTCACAATATTGCGACGACGCGAACGCCCCAGGCGCAGCCGTGTTGGATGTGTTGACACCTGACGTAACCACTCTCTGTACCGGAAAACCATGAAAAGGCTAACGTATATCCTATCGCTTTCCCTTTGCCTGTTGCTCACGCTGACCGTCCTCGCTGGCTGCGATAGCAATGAGGTGGACGCCGACAACGAAAGCCACGTCCAAATCCTGCTTACCGACGCCCCGGCGGATTTCGTAGAAGCCAACGTGCTCATCGAGCGCGTAGAGTTGATCGGCGAGGACGACCGCGTCATTCTCCTGGCCGATGAACCCCAACCGTTTGATCTGTTGACGCTGCAGGATGGCATCACTGCTACCCTCGTCGATGAGGACATTCCGAATGGCACCTATACCCAGATCAGGGTCATCGTTGACGAAGAAGCGTTCGTCCTCTTCGATGATGGGACCACCGAAACGCTCAAAATCCCCAGTGGCTCGCAAACGGGAATCAAGATGAACCTCCCCGTCCTGGACATCGACGACGACCTGATCATCGTGACCATTGACTTCGATGTGACGGAATCCTTTGTGAAGCGCGGCAACAGTGGAAAGGGGTACATCTTCAAACCCGTCATCAAGCCTCTCTCTATCACCATCAATGGAGACGATGTGGTCATGGACGACGAACTCTAAGGCCATCTGAAACAGCAGAAATGAAGAAAAGAGATCCTTAGCAACGCGCGAGGATCTCTTTTTTTGTCTCGTTCGCCCGGCGGTTTTCACATAAACACTTGCAACTTATACCTTTTGGTGCGTCTATTACAAAGGTGTCTTCTCGCCATCCGGTTTCCGCTATGGCTCTCCAATCGTTACATGACGCTGCCTCGCCTCGCTTCACAATGGCTCTGCTCGGAGCCTACCCGACGCGGATCATGCTTACGCTTGCCACCAGCATTGGACTCGTCGCGCTCTGCTTTCACCTCCCGCTGGAGGTGCCCCTACATGCTATCGGCTGGCAAGTCTCGCAGCATATCCAACAGCCGCTGCTTGATGTTACCGAGGTGAATCGCAAAACGCCCACGCCGTCAGCAGGGACTCCCATTACTATCATCGGGCAACAGGAGGAAGCCTCCCAGGAAGGCGATGACGAAGAGCAGCCTGCCGAACAGGAAAGCCTGCCAGCCCCTGCGCCCCCACCGCTGGAGAAACTCAAGGTGCTTCAGGTGCTCGATCACGCCGAGAAAGCTCCAAGCATCGTCGGGGGGTTAGGCGCGTACTACATCCACATCCAGTACCCCGAAGAAGCCATCGCGCAAAATATTCAGGGCCGCCTGATTCTTGATTTCATCGTAGAGCCCGATGGCAGGCCGTCGAACATCAGGATCCTGCAATCACTCCACCCGCTTTGCGATTCCTCAGCGGTGGCGGCCTTACAGAAAACCCACTTTGTGCCCGGTCGGCAAAACGGCGAAACGGTACGCGTGCGGATGCGGCTGCCCGTACGGTTTAAACTGCTCAACACCCCACAGCCCACCGAGAACGACTCGACCATCGCGCAACAGTAGCTAGTCCTACTCGTGGTCAGGCTCTGCCTCGGTTCCTTCAGGGTCTGCCGCATCGGTCAGCGCCATGCCTTCTGGTGCTTCGTACAGTTCCAGCGACCCGAGCGCGAGGTCCCGCGATCCGATGTCATCCCGCCACCGATCCCGGGCACGGTGGTTGGCGTCGTTGATACTGAAACGAGCATCGGTGCCGTCTTCCAGGACTTCCAAGATCCCTTCCACATCATACTCACGCCCGAAGAAGAAGCCCTCACTACGCCACTCGATTTCCAGTTGGATCTGATAGGTGTACGTGAGTTCGTTGATGGTCCAGTCGTCGATGTAGGCGCGGGCGCTCACATCCTCATCGTGCAGACCGAGACGGTCGAGGATCTGCTCGGCAGCCTGCTCGGCGAAGTAGCGGACGTCCAGCTCGCGTTCTTCACGGGTCTTCACGCGCACCTGCTTTTCGATAGACGCGAGGCGGACGCTGGGCTGCCCGGCAAAACCAGCGTAGACATCGAAATGTACCTGCGCCTCCCGTTCCTTACGCAACCGCCAACGGAGGCCATACTTGAAGTCGTCGAAATGGTCAAGGCGCGCCATATCGAACCGACCACTGGTGCGTGAAAACGGCACCTTCACCGGCTCGCCTTGCTGATCTCCCACATAGGCCAACAAATAGCCCTCTACCTTGCTGCGCGGGCCGAGCCATTCCCAGGTGGTATCTGCAAACACCTGCCGCTCCACAACAAAGTGGAAGTCGTAGCTACCGCGTTCGTAGGCGAGGTCTCTGGGGAAGTCGATGTCGTGCTCGATGCTAAAGCGCTTGGGCGAGGCCGTCAGGGCCGCCTGCTCACACAGCCTGGCATTGGGGAACGTGCCGCAGACTTCTAGCATCAGCCGCTCCTCGTTGCCCAGTGCCTTGTCATCTACAGACACGACAAGGCTGGTGTCCGTGGCGAGCGTGTCATAGGCCGCGTTGAAGAGATACAGGTTGATGGCCTCCGGCTCAACGGACTGACTGCCGCCCAGCAGGGTGCGCTGCCCGAAATCCACCTCCACCGTGAGGGTGTCCCAGCCCTGGTGTTGCACATCCAGCGTACGGACGACGTACTGCGGCTCGCTCTGGCAACCGATGCCGAGCAAAACCAGGATCCCGACCCAGCAGGTATGTGATAACAAACGAGACATGACGAGCAGCGTGGTCTACTTAGAACTACTTAAGCAAGAACGTGAGGTGGCCCTTGCTTATTGCCGGTAGGGCTTAAACGTTAGACGCCGTATTTGTTCGCAAAGCAACGCCTTCATGTTTCACACGTCATAGAAAAGGTGAAGCGGCCTACTCATAGCGCCAACCTGGATTTCAGCCTTACGGATTCGGTACCGCCGCCCCGAAAAAAAATCACGACCCCGTCGCCGCCAGGGTTGGCCTCAAAGTCAATGTAAGCAGATGGCTTCCAGTTGTTAACGGCCCACAGGTTGCCCACCCGATCGATGACGGTACCTGTCAGACGGCTCAGTGGCTGATAGCAAGGGGGGCCACCGCTACCGTATAAGCCGAAGCCATTGGCGAGCGTAACGGGCACGCCGCCCGTAGGCAGGGTCATCAGTTTAGCCGTTGTCTCATCATCATTGCGGATGACTGTCACGCCGAAATGCCCCCGGACATCCTTTTCTCCCTCTGCTGGTGGTGCTTCGTGCAAGGAGAAAAAGTTGGCAACATACATCGTGTCGTCTTCATCGAAGGTAATGCCCCAGGGGCGACCGATGTTGTGGGTGTAGCGGACCGGAGGATGTGTCAGGTCATTGTCAAACTGCAACACACAGCCTGACTTCACGGCCGCTACAAACACCTCGTCTTTTGAGTTGACGTTGATCTGCCGGAACGTCTCGTAGTTCGGTGTGGGCTTCTCGCCCTCGTCTGCAGAGCGATCCGCCTCATGGTAACTCACCCACTTCGCCAGACATTCCAGGTACGGGTTGCGCGGGTCTTCGGTGTTGATCCGCAATTTGTAGACACTGGAGGGAATCGTTCTGCCATTATGCGTGCCTCCCGCATTGGACACAAAGGCATTCCCCTGGCTGTCGACCACCACGTCAAACGTACAATGAAAACGGCTGGGCTCTTCAAACGTGTAGACCAGCACCTCATCAGCGCTCGGCGCTCTACGTCCATCGAAGTTGAGGTACACGACCATCGCACTGTCGTCACCGACGAAATTGTAGATCGTTTCGTTGGAGGGAGCCATCGGATCCTGGGTGCCCCATGAGGTAATCCAGAGGTTACCTTGTTGATCGTAGATCAGGCCCTGCACCCGGCTGAGGCCCTGCGTGTAGCCATTGGGTGGACTCAGTGCCTTTCCATCGCTGGCACTAACCGAGATGCTTCCCGTCTGCGGATTATACTGCCGAGGTCCCCATCCGTAATTGCCGAGGTAGATCCGGCTTCCATCAGCGTTGGCCGTAACCCCAAAACCGCCTCCGAGAAGCCCTCCGCCAAAGACGGGTGAAAAGGGAGCAGGCGAACCATCGGCGTTGAGGACCACGCAGTAGCTGCTGGAATTGGGGCTACCCTGCGTCGAGTTGTTGGTGAGCCAGGCACGGTCGTTCTCATCGAAAGCAATGTAACCGGGCCCGCCAATCAGGAAGTTCTGCGCACCCGAATCGTTCACTTTGACGGTCAGCGTCCACTGGTTGGGAACGGGGCTCCAGTCTGGCCGCCACTCCACTTTATACATATCGGGCAAGGACGGTTCGTACACCTGCGTTTCGTCACTGATCAGATCATAGATTTCCTGCACGTTATCCCATGGATGAAGGACCATGTGCAGAAACGCCTGGCAGGTACTGCTCGCTGCCGATAGGTCAAGGAATTTTTCATACGTCTCCGGCTCTTGAATACAGTAATAGAGCAGATTCGAGAGGAAGTTGAACATCGCATAGCTGTTGGTCTCCTTGCCATTCGGAGACTGGCTGATCACATCCGAAACGTTTCCATCCACCGCGATGAAATTGTCTCGCATCCCGCACATGATCCCCATATCCCGGTCCGACGCCGCAATCGAAATATCCGATGGCCGGTCGCTACGGGCGAAGCGGGCAAAACAAAACGTGTTGGCTATCGTCTCCCTTTCCCCCAGCGATACGACCTCGTCATCTCGCTTGAATACCGAGAGCAACAGTACCTCCCTGTCGCCCACCGAAATAGATTCTCGGCCCGCATCACAGGCTTCAACCCGAAGCACTACATAGAAGTAGGTGTAGGCCCGGCGGTCCAGGTCCATCGTGAATCTGAAAGCATCGACTGCCAGCGAACCCAGGTCTTCGGGTTGCCCATCGCTCAGCCCATAGAAAGTGGCGGTTCCAGCGGTCAGCTTGAGATCAGCACCTAACGTGATAATAAACTGAAACGGTACCCTGGTATTTGCCATGATGCCATCGGTTTAGGTGAGCAGGCCATGCAGAGGATGCACCTGGGTGCAAGATAACAAATTTAACCGCGCCGCACCGCCCTCTACCCAACACCATATCACGGCAACAGTCCGCGATGCAGTGCCTTGAACAAGGCCGCCAGATGGATACCGTGCAGGATGCCGCCGGTGTCCGCCTGGTGCAGCACTTCGTCGACTTCCATCAATCGCACTTCGATGGCTTCGCTCTTGTCGAGCCGGGGGGCATGGCGGCAGCGGGCTCCTCGGGCCAGATAGAG
>DATGCC010000784.1:0-4317 GCA_035312345.1 Rhodothermales bacterium | reverse complement strand
ATGGGCAGGTCGCCGAGGATGCGGATGTTACGTGCGTGGCAGTAGGCATGGAGCGCTTCCCACTGCCGATGGAAAAGAAACTGCGTGAAGATATGGAAGCGGATAGTTTGTGCTTCTTGTTGGCGGGCTGCTGCCAGCGCCTGCTGTTCGCGCCGGGCCAACGGCTGGGGCCAGTCGGTCCATGGTACCTCAGCGTACGACGACTTTAGTGCAGTGAAGAGGGCGTAGTCGTCCAGCCAGTCGGCATTCGCCTCATGGAACACCGCCAACGCGTTGTGGTCCGTCTCGGTACCTGTGGCCTCAAAACGTTCGAAAGCACGGCGCAGCAGGGCCGATTTGTAAGCAACGACGGTCTCAAAATGGACACGCTCCTCGGAAAAAGCAGGGCGGTCCGCCAGGTCTTCAGGTTGCAGGAGCCCGTTCTCCAGCAGCACTTCGGGACTGATGAGCAGCGGATTTCCGGCAAAGGTAGAGGGACTGGAGTACGGCGAGTGGCCTTTGCCTGTGGGGACCAGTGGCAGCACCTGCCAAACCTGCTGATCGGCCTCCTCCAAAAAGTCTGCGAAACGGTATGCCGCTGGGCCAAGGTCGCCGATGCCGAACGACGTGGGCAACGACGTGATATGCAGCAGCACGCCGCTGGAACGAGGCAGGTCCATAATAAGGGTACTTTGAAAAGGAAATATTGTCGAGCGCAATATAGTCCAGACGGAGTCGACGACCCATCAATAAGATGTCAAAACATGAGTTGGCGTATAAAAAAGCCGGGCCAGGAAAGACTCCCAGCCCGGCTGATACAGCGCACCAAACCTACACGGCCAACGCTTCTTCATTGATGCCTTCGCCAAAGAGGCCGCCTGTGGCGATTTTGTTGAGCGTTTTGTTAGCGTCCCCTTCTTCGTCCAGCGTCTCTTGTAGCAGTTCTGCTATACCATCATGATCGAGCAGCTTGGCAAAGGTGTGGGCCGTGCCATACCCCGCGATTTCGTAGTGTTCCACGCGCTGGGCAGCGGCGATTAGGGCAGCATCCTTAACGTCCGGGTTGCCCTCCTTTTCGATGAGTCCCTTGCCTTCTTCAATGAGACCTTCCATGGCATTGCAATGCTCACCGCTTGCGTGTTCGCCGAGCAGGCTAAAGATGCGGTCTAGGCGACTCACCTGGTTTCTGGTCTCTTCCAGATGATCGTTGAAGGCTTGCTTTAGCTCTGTGTGCGTGGCGGCCTGGGCCATCTGCGGCAGGGCTTTCAAGAGTTGATGCTCTGCACTGTACAGGTCTCTGAGTTCATGCAAGAACAGGGCGTTAAGAGAGTTGAGTGACATAACTACGACCTCCGGTACTGTTTGTGTAATGAGAAAACATAGGCTATGACGGAGCCTCCATGCTTCCGCATAGCCATAATTACACTTGCGCCCCATCACTATCGTTCAGGCAGGGATGTAAAGGGGTTGATACAGTATACCTGTGTGTGGTGAATAGTAAATGATTGATGAGAAATTGGGGTTGCCATCCGCTATTCTCCATCCACCTTCTACTATCCTTCCAGCCCCACGGTGAAGTCGATGTCCTCGGCCCAGTCCGGGTGGTCGATGAGCGGGTTGCGGTTGCCCTGAGTGGTAAAGATCCCTGCGTTGCGATGGCGTTCGTAGTCGGATACTTCGTGCGTCTTGTGCCAGTCGAGCAAGGTGGGCAGGCGTTCGCGGACGATGCGGCGTTCGGAAAGGCGGACAAAGCCGGGGTAGCGCAGGATGAAGTAGAGCGTGGCGCGGGCCACTACGCCTTTGCCTGCTTCTGGCTCAAACCGCGAATCTTCACGCCGTCCGCATTCGGTACGGAAAGCCTCCTCTTCGAGCGGAAAGTCAAAATACGGAATGTTGCTGCGGAAGCTGTTGCACCCTGGCTCGCAGGCAAAGAGGTGGTGCAGGTCGGCCTTCATGGGCTGGGCCTTGTTAAACCAGGATTGAGGCACCACATGCTCGCAGTTGAAAGGGTCCTGCGCTTCCAATAGATCCAGGTGCTCGCGGATGGCTTCGTCATCCACGAATGACTCACGGGCCATGAATTCCCGAAGCTGGATCTGGTGCTCGGCAGCAATCTCCAGGTCGCGGCGGATGAGTTCCTCGGCATCGAAGGCTTCTCCCGAGTAGATACTTCGTAGCTTGCGGTCCGGGTGCAGATCGACGCATGGATACAGGTTTTTGAGGCGGGCATCCGAGTAGGAAAGCACGGTCGTGTGCGTCTCCGTCAGCAGCGTATTCAGTCGTCTGAACAGCGTAGCACCACTGATATTGCCTGAGGCGACGCTGCCGTAGTATTCGTCGCGGTCGGCCTCGTCGTCGGCAGCGTCGTAGTACGGTGCCCCTGCACAGCCTGCCACCGTGGTGAGGAGATCCTGCATATCAGGAGGAACGGGAGGCGCAGAAGGCTCCTCGTCGGTCGGTGGCTCGTCGGGGGAGGGTGTGTCTGGTTCGGGGGGCAGCAGTTTGATCTGGCCTTGGTCCAGTCCCACACGAATTTCGACAGGAATCGTGAAGTAGACGTAGCCCTGGTCATCTACGCGGGCTCCACCATGCGTTGATGATGAGGAAGACGGGAGAGCGGGGGTGTCCTCTAGTTCATTTGGCGGCGGGCTAGCTTCGAAAACCTGGTCGAAGAGTTGGCGCTGTGCCGTCGTGAAACTGCTGCTTTTTGCTTTGCAATGTTCGACGATCTGGCTGATGCGCACGCCCTCGTTGGCTTTCCAGGCGATGAGGCTGATCGTCTCACTGCGGCCATCCCAAGGTTCGCCATCCACGGTGAGGATGCGGCCCTGCTCGTCGCGGTCGGGCACGCCCGAATGGTGGAGCGCCGCCACCTCCCATTGATCGTTGAACACAGGAGAGCCAGAAGAGCCCCGGTTGGTGTCGGTGGAATAGTGGAGGAAGTGATCCAGGACATCAATAATCATGTTGTCGTGGATCGCCAGTTGCAGCGGCGCGCCCCCCGGATGCTGGATGATATTGACACGCTCGCCAACGACCGCCTTGCCCGACTGGATCAGTAGCGGGTTCCAGCCCCGGCTGCGGGCGGTCTGCCCGGTTGCGTTGCGCGGCTGCACGGCCACCAGCGTAAAATCGAGTTGTTGGTCGGTTTCAAAGAAAATCTCGGGTTGTAGCCCAAACTCGATAGGCGGAGTGGGCTGGCCGGGGACGGGCTCGAAGTAGTTGAACTGCACCCTGCTGTTGGCGGCTGTGAAGCGGTTGCCCAGCACATGGTTGTTGGTCATCAACAGGCGCGGCGATACCATAAACCCGGTGCCATATCCCAGATGCCGTCCAAAGCTATCGCGGATGACGATGCGGCCCACCGAGCGGGAGATGCGTGCTCCATTGATGAGGAAAACCACGCCCAGCAGATTGTTCTCGGCGATGATGCGTTCCAGCGGATTGAATCCGGCAGGATCCTCCGCGCGCCGCACCTCCTCAATCTCAGTTGTCGGGATGCTGGCGGGTGCTTCCCCGATCATTTCTCGGGGCGTGATCTCCCGTGCAGCGAGCAGTTCCAGGCGGCGTGCGATGCGTTCCGGCTCATCCACCTTGCGCCAGTCGCCCCCGCTGTTGAGGGTTTCGAGGTGGGCTTGCCGCTCCTTGCGCTGGGCTTCATGGGACCGGAAACGGCCTTCCGTCTGAATAATCTGGTGTCTAAGGGCTTCGATCATCGTAGGCCTCCGCAGGATGTGAGGATGAGGTAGTAGCGGACCGGACAAGAAAGCAATGGCGAGAAACAAAGCAGCCGGGCAACTTCCTGAATACAGCAAGCCATTATAGTAATAGACAACAAAGCGGCGCGAACATAACCTGCAAGGGCAATTATTCCGGGGGAGGTAACAATTTAGCACTGCATCCGTCCACCCACCTTTCCCTTTTCCCACCCAATACAGTTTACACCATGAAGAAGACGCTACTCAGCTTGTTTGTCCTGTTGATGCTGCCGGGCCTGGCGCTGGCACAGTCCGATATGGCCGCGGATCAGGAGGCCATCCGCGCTGCCGTACTTGATTACGTCGAGGCGATCTACAACGTTGAGCCGGACCGCATCAAGCGGAGCGTGCATCCGAACCTGGCAAAATATGGCTACTGGATGCCGAGAGATGGCAATGACTATCAAGGCTCGGCGATGACCTTTGACCAACTCGTGGATCTGGCGGGCAAATGGAACCAGTCGGGCCGCGTCAACGCCGATGAGGCTCCCAAGGAGATCGAAATCTACGACGTGATGGACAAGACCGCCGTCGCCAAGCTGAGTGCCCAGTGGGGCGTCGATCATATGCAACTCGCCAA
>DATGCC010000783.1:0-2879 GCA_035312345.1 Rhodothermales bacterium | reverse complement strand
TTTGTCACCGAGATTGGCTTCCGAGCGTACATCCTCGAAACCTTCAATCCGCGAAAGTAGCTTCTCGACCTCCATCGACAACTCCGCCAGCCGCTGGCTCGATTCACCGCTCAGCGTCACCCGCACCGACTGCGCCATGCCATCGTTGCGCCACTCGAACGACGGGTCGCCAATGGCAATCTTCGGCAGGCCCTCACGGATCAGATCCTTGATCTCAGCCATCTCTTTTTCGGCCTCGTCTGCGTCCGTGAGCAGGATCGTCGTCTGCGCATAATCGGCCTGGTAATAGGTGTAGACCGACTTGATCTCGAAATTTTCTTTGTTGGTGAACAAGAAGGCTTCGATCTCATCGACCGTTTCCTCGACGCGTTCCAGCGTGTAGGTGTCGTGTAGACGGAAATAGAGGTGGAGTTCGCGCTCGTCGTCTTCATCGGGGAAGAAATCCTGCTTGACGATGGCTCCTGGAATCGCAACGCTGAAGAGAATGAGGAAGACAAGCAAAGCATTCGATTTGCGATGGTGCAGGAGCCAGTCGAGCATGCGCCCATACCGCTCAATCAGCCGGTCGATCCGGTTCGACTGCTTCGCTTTTTTGGGGGGCTTGAGGCGGGCCGTCAGGAGGGGTACAACGGTGAGCGAGATCAGCAGCGAGATGCCCAGTGCCACACAGATCGCCACGGAGACGTGCTTCAAGAAAAGCGTGACCTGATCCGCCTGACTCACGATCATGGGCAGGAAAACAATGGCCGTCGTCAGCGTCCCGGCAGTCACGGCCAGCGCCACCTCTCTGACGCCTTTCAGCGTGGATTGTAAGGGTTCGTCGGGGTTCAGGTGCTGGTATCGATGGATACTTTCGGTGACGACGACGGCGTTATCCACCAGCATCCCGACGGCCAGCATCAGCCCCATCATGCTGAGGATGTTGAGTGAGAGGCCGAGGAAGTACAGCGCGCCGACGGTGACAATGATGGAGATGGGCACGGCGAGTGTGACGATGAGCGTAGTGCTGACGCGCCGCAGGAAGAAGAACAGCACGACGATGGCGAACAACCCGCCGATCATGCCTGCCTGGAGCAGGTCGCGCAACGACGAGGTGATGCCCTCGGCGCTGTTGTCCATCACGTAGATGTTGATGCCTTCCATCTCTGGATCGGCGTTCACCTCGTCCAACTCGGCCAGAATGCGACGGGTAACTTCGACCGTGTTGGCTCCGCCTTCTTTCGAGATGTTCATGCCGATGGCATAGGAACCGTCGAGATGGCGGCCATAGGTCAACTCTGGGTCGTCGAAGACGATCTCGGCGACATCGGAGAGCCGCACGCCGGGTGCGACAATGAGGTTGCGGACCTGCTCAATGGTGGTCAACTCGCCTGCAGGCCGCACTACGTAGCGGCGGTTGCCATCGGTGATGCGCCCGGCCGTGACGGAGAAGTTGGCCCGTTGCAGCATCCCTACCATCTGGTTGAGATCGATCCGGTAGGCTGCGATCCGATCCGCCATCAACTCAATCCGCACTTCCTTTCGGTTGACGCCATACAACTCTACCTTCGAGACGCCTTCGATCCGCTCCATCGGGCGTTTGAGCTTGCGATCCAGCAATTCATAGGCCCCCGACAGATCCCGTTTGGACGAGATGCGCATTTCGAGAATGGGCATGTCCGTCGAGGAAAACTGGCCGACGAAGAAGCGCTCTACATCGGTGGGCAACTGGTCGCGGATACCGTCGAGCCGTTCGGAGACTTCGATAGCCTTGATGTTGGTGTCGGTGCCCCAGTCGAACTCCAAGAAGATGTCTACCCGGTCCTCGTAGGAGTCCGTGTTCATCCGCTTGATGTCGCTGACGGTGGCGATGACTTCTTCGGCAGGTCGTGCAATCTGCCGCTCGACTTCCTCCGGTGTAGAGCCGGGATACGGAATGGTGATGAACAGCACCGGCGCATCGAACTCCGGGAACAACTCCATCGGAATCAGCCGCGACGAGATGGCCCCGATCATGATGAGCGAGACGAACACCATCATCGTGGTGACCGGGCGGCGGATGGCGGTTTTGGAGAGGTTCATGGCGAAGAAGGTTTCAGGTTTGCAGGTTAGAAGGTTGCAGGTTTCTGTTTGTAGAAAAGAACCTGCTAACCTGTAACCTGTGAACCTGCAACGGGCGGTGTATCAACTTTGCGATCCAGCACCGCATACATCACTGGAATCACCACCAGCGTGAGCAGCGTCGAGACGATGAGGCCGCCAATGACAGTGATGGCCATGGGGGCGCGGAGTTCGGCCCCGTCGCCAAGGCCGATGGCGAGGGGGAGCAGGCCGAGCGTGGTAGTGAGCGTCGTCATCAGAATGGGGCGCAGGCGCAGGCGGCCCGCCTCCATGATGGCGTCGAGTTTGGGCATGCCCTCGGCTCGCAGCTGATTAATTAGATCCACAAGCACAATGGCGTTGTTGACCACGATGCCGACGAGCAGGATCGCGCCGATGAAGACGACGACGCTGATGGTCGAGCCGGTCAGCCATAGCGCCAGCACAGCCCCGATGAGCGCCAGCGGGATGCTGAAGAAGATGACGAACGGGTGGATTAGCGACTCGAACTGCGACGCCATTACGAGATACACGAGAAAGACGGCGAGGGCGAGGGCGAACAGGAGCGAGCGGAAGCTGGCAGACATCTCCTCGCTCTGCCCGGCCTGCCGCAGCACCACGCCCGACGGCTTCGGCGTTGAGGCAATCAACTGATCGATGGCTTCCGTCGCAGTGCCGAGGTCGCCATAAGTCAGGTTGGCGGTGACGAGGGCGACGCGCTGCTGGCCCGTGCGGCGAATCTCGCCGGGGCCTTCATCCACCACCACCTCGGCGACAGCACTGAGCGGAATGGGTCGCTC
>DATGCC010000782.1:0-5930 GCA_035312345.1 Rhodothermales bacterium | reverse complement strand
GTTCCGGCCCCATGCAAAGCTCATCGTTTCTACATAAAGTACGTACCCACACCGGGCACCTACTCGCGTATCTACGCTCGCTTTTTACCAATGGCTATTTCTGGATGGGCCTCGGTGCGCTGTTCGCCGTATTGCTGGTGGCGTACGTTTTGTTTAATGCGCTGATCATGCCGATGTATACGCGGCACGATGCCACCGTCCGCGTGCCCGCCGTTACGGAACAACCGTATGAAGAAGCCCAGCGTGTGCTGACCGATCTGGGGTTGGCGGTGGAACAGATCGCGCAACGCTTCAACCCGGAGATTCCCCGCGATGTGGTGATCGAGCAAAGTCCGGTACAAGACGCCCTCGTGAAACCAGGCCGCCGCGTGTACCTGACGGTCAATACGGGAGAAATCCCGAAAGTCAAGATGCCCCGCGTCGAGGAGTTATCTGTACGCGAGGCAGAAGCCCAGATCAAGGCGCTGGGGCTCGTGGTGAATGACACCCGTCCCGACTCCATTCCATCACCCTATGCCAACACCGTTACGCGGCAGGATCCAGCCCCCGGTGAATGGATCCAGAAAGGCGAGAGCGTAACCCTCTGGTACAGCACCGGTCTCGGCGACCGTTACGTCCGCATTCCTGATGTGTCGGGGCTTACCATTGATGAGGCGAAACGGACCTTGCTCAACCGCAAACTACGTTCGGTATTGCTGGGCAGAGAAACCGAGTACGAAGGTCTGGGCGAAGCCACCATCGTCCGCCAGAGCCCCGACCCCGGCACCAGCGTCCGCGAAGGCTTCGAGGTGCGGCTGTATTTGAAGGAGGAATAGGTGCAGGTTGCAGGTTAGGGTGGCTGTAGAGAAACCTGTAACCTGAACCCTAACAATGCGAGGCAACCGGATAAACCTGAAACCTACTCTTCAATATATACCGCCAGATCCTCGGTCGCCTCTACAACGACGCGTTCCTTGTGCTTGGTCGGGATGGTGCGGCCCACATAATCGGGTTGGATGGGATACTCCCGATGGCCTCGGTCGATGAGCACGACAAGTTGAATGGAACGGGGACGCCCGTAGTGAACAATAGCGTCGAGCGCGGCGCGGGCAGTGCGCCCGGTGAACAGCACATCGTCTACCAAAATCACCGCGCGGTCCGTCACATCAATGTCTTCATCCGGTGAAGGCATCGTTTTACCGGAACGCTCACGGTCGTCGCGGTAGGGACCTACATCCAGGCCATGCACTGGCACGGCTTGCCCGTCGATGGCTTCGATGGCATCGGCCAGCGCCTGCGCCACCACAGGCCCCCGGCGGTAGATACCGAAGAGCATCAGGTGCTCGCTGCCCCGGTTGCGCTCCACCACTTCATAGGCCAGGCGGCGGATGGTGCGCTCTACCCGCTCGGGCGAAAGAATCAGGGTCCGGGTTGCCATTTTGGATTTTCGATTGTGATTTTGGATTGGAGCAGCCAAAGAGAAATCCAAAATCCGAAATCTAAAGTCCAAAATAAAACGCCCTCGCGTGTAGAATCCGTGGAGGCGTCGACAAAGACTGCTATGGAGCGGGACTTAATTCTGGAACATCGCCTTGATGCTGCCCCAGGTGCGGCGTACTGCGGTCGGCGTGTAGTTGAGTCGTTTCTCAGCTAGCTGCTGCCGCAGGCCATTCGTATATACCACGTCGAGCCGATAGTCGACTTCTTCGGAGGTAGACTTGTAGACCTGCGTGTCGAGGTATTTGTACTCTTTGCCCACGCCGTGCCCGGGCATCTCATGGACTTTCACAAAGGCACCCGTGTAGGACGTCTTGCGGTGTAGCTCATACACACGAACGTCCTCTTCCATCTCGGCTTTCCAGGCCAGGGCAAAGTTGTTATCCTGAGGATCTGCCTTAAAGTAAGCCAGCCGGACGGTATAAGCACTGTGTACCACCGTGCCCGCGCCAGTCAGCAGCAAGATCAGGACAATAAGGAGAGGGATGCGTTTCATGTAGGGAGAAACCGGAGCTTTGCTATGTAACGTGCTAAGATAAGCAGTAGCGTAGGTACTTTTCAAAGAAATACGCTTTTCTTTCGTGATTATATGGACAATACAATGAAACAGGCATCAGTAACTAATGCAGGCTTCGAGAAAATCACGGTGGCACGCCTCTTTTTATATACACAGGAGCGGCCCAGGAAAAGGCTCACCTTAGTACTACTATCGTCGGCGCGCCCAGCAAAGATAGCCGACCGGCTACGCTTCCACCACCTCAGAACGATTCGGGCAAGCGTCGCGCAGGCAATGACCGTAGAGGTTGAGCGAATGGTGCTTGATCTCAAATTGGTAAATGTCCGCTACCATCTCCTGGATGCTCTGGATGCGCGGGTCGCAGAATTCCATCAGCTCGTTGCAATCGAGGCAGATGAGGTGATCGTGTTGCCAGTAGCTATAGGCCCGCTCATACTTTGCCTGGTTCTTGCCGAACTGATGCCGCACCACGAGGTCGCACTCCAGCAATAACTCCAGCGTGTTGTAGACCGTAGCGCGACTGACCCGATTCCCTTTCTGGGTGAGCCGCAGGTACAACTCGTCGGCGTCTACATGGTCGCCTGTGGCATAGACCTCGTCCAGCACGCCGAAGCGCTCGGGCGTCTGCCGCAGGTTGCTTTTCTTCAGGAACGCCTGAAAAATGCGACGAACCTCTTCGAGTTGGTGCTGCGAAAGCGTAGACATATTTTCATTCCGAGAAGCGGATGCGGCCTACGAAGGCCACGATCCTGTTTCCCACAGCCGTTTCAAGAATCCCTTTCGCAAGAACCGTCACTCCATACCCGTGTTCCTCGCACGACCCTGTTGTAGATCTGCCCAGATCTGCGCGTGCAGCGACGCGATGGATTGGGTGCCGTCCAGGATATAGAATCGTTCCGGTTCGGCCCTTGCTAGCTGGTGATAGGCTTCGGCGACGCGCTGCTGAAAAGCCAGCCCGGCGGCCTCCATGCGATCCTCGTTGCCTGCCCCCTGTCGCTCGGCGCGGCGGGCCTGGGCTTGCTTCGGATCCAGTTCGACCAGATACGTGCGGTCGGGGACGAGATTGCCGGTGACGTGCTGGTTGAAATCCCGTATCCAGCCCCAATCGGCCACGGCGCGACCGCTGCCCTGATAGGCCGTCGTCGAGTCATAGAAACGGTCGCAGAGGACGATGCGGCCCGCCGCCAACGCCGGACGGATCTGCTCGGCCACGAGTTGCGCCCGCGCTGCTGAGAACAGCAGCAACTCGGCAAACGGCTCAATGTGCAACGCAGGATCGAGCAGCAACGTCCGCACCCGCTCGGACAGATCGGTGCCGCCCGGCTCGCGCAGCAACAGCGGCGCTTCGCCCTCGGCCTCCAGCCGCTCTTTCAGCAACCGGGCCTGGGTGCTTTTGCCACTTCCATCAATGCCTTCGAAGGTGAGCAACATGGTTGAGGAAAGAGAGAAGGGGAAAAGGGCGAGCGGGGGAAAATAGGGGATGGAAGATAGAGAATCGAGAATTGCCTGCTATCTGCTTTTGCGATCCTCCATCTTCGATCCTCAACCCACGCAAGACGTCAGGACCACGAGCAAGCTTCCAACCAGCCATACAGGCCCTCTCCCTTTCTCCCACTCACCTTTTCTCCCTTTCCCAGAAGAAGATGGCCTGATTCTTGTTTTCACCTTAGCCGTGCAGAAACCGGCCTCCAGAAATAGGCGTCTGAGCCCAAGATATGCGTAGAAAGATCGGGACGCACGAAGAAGCTACCCGCTTTCGTTTCATTATGGGACTCTATCATGAAAAAACGCGTTTAAGAGATTTCACAGGAGTTCGGAATCCAGACACGGCACCATAGGTTATATGAAAGCAGCGCCACCATCTTGCATAAAGAGCGTACGCCGTTTATACTACGACTATCGTTCCAACCGACGCCTCTTTCAGAAAAGCCTATCTCTTGTGCCGTTGCACGCATTCCGTAGGTATTCAGGGCCAAGACAAACCGGCACCGTATGAGCATGTTCGAGTTCGGATTCGACGAAGATTCCACCAATGAAGGCCGCCTCAATGACCTGATTGCTGCCTATGAAGAAAAAGGCACAACAGGCTATTTTGACTCCGACGCCCTCGAAGACATCGCGGGCTATTACTTCGAGCGGGGGCGTTTGCACGAGGCGCTGGGTGTGATTGACCACCTGATCGAATGGCAACCGTATTCGTCGGATGCCTGGATGCGGCGTGGCGTGCTCCTCAACAACCTCGGACGGCACGAAGAAGCGTTGCAAGCCTATGAGAAGGCCCTGCAACTCAACCCTGCCGACACCGAAACCATCGTCAACCGGGGCGTGACGCTCGACAGCCTGGGGCGCAGCATGGAGGCCCTCGAAGCCTACGAAACCGCGCTCCAGTACGACCCGCTCAATGACGAAGCCTTCTTCAACCGGGGCGTGACGCTCGAACGCACCGATCAACTGGCGCAGGCCGTCAAAGCCTTCGAGCGATGCGCCGATCAGAATCCGGACCATCCAGAAGTCTGGTACGAACTCGGCTACTGCTACGACCGCCTGGGCGAAGACGACCAGAGCATCGCCTGCTACGACCGCCACATCGACATCGACCCGTACTCGCACGACGCCTGGTACAACCGGGGCATTGTACTCAACCGACTGGAGCAGTTCAAAGAGGCTGTCGATTCATACGATATGGCGATTGCCATCCAGGATGACTTTGCGTCGGCGTACTACAACCGGGGCAATGCCCTCGCCAACCTCGGCCAACTGCGTGAAGCCATTGAGAGCTACCTGCGCGTGATAGAACTCGAAGATGGCGACGCCGCGACGTTCTACAATATCGCGCTGGCCTACGAGGAACTGGAAGAGCACGAAACCGCTATCCGGTATTTCAAGCAGGCGCTGGGCGAAGAAGAAATGTACGCCGAAGCGTGGTACGGCCTGGGCTGCTGCCTCGACGCGCTGGAACGCTTCGGCGAAGCGCTGACCTATTTCGAGCGCGCCGTCGAGATCAACCGAGACGTAGAAGAGTTCTGGTACGCCAAAGCCGACTGCGAGTACAACGCGGGGCAGACGGATGACGCGCTCGTCTCCTACAGCATCTTGCTCAACCTCAATCCGCACAACCAGGAAGCCTGGGTCGATTTTGCGGAGACGCTCTTCGAGGCCCAGCGGCTGGACGATGCGCTGGCCTCGTACCACCGGGCCTTGCAACTCAAACCCGATTGCGCCTCAACCTACTTCCGGCAGGCCCGCGCCCTCTTCGCCATGGGCCAGACGGACGAGAGCATCCGCTCGTTGCAAACAGCTTTTCGCCTCGATCCGAAGAAGCGCGACGAGTTTCAGCGCACCTATCCTGACCTGTTCCGCGACGCCTGCATCCGCCGCCGCCTCGGCCTGGATGGCTAACGCTTTCCAAAACCTATCAGCTCGGACATGAATTGGTTTGATCGACAGTTTCAGCCCGGCAGTCTGTTTATGCTGACCCTGATGGGAGCCGCTACGCTTTTAATGTTCGCGTATGGCCTCTTCATTCCCGAACAGCGCTATGTGAGTTGGTTTATGGGGTGCTTTGGTCTCTATGGTCTTTTTCAGAGCTACCAGACACGACAGCGCAAGGCAGAAGCGACGTGATGACCTAATCAACGTTTCCATCGTTTTTTTGCGCAAGGGGCAGACGGTTTTCGTTTGCCCTTTGTTAGTTTGAGAGGCTTTCTGCTCACCAATCGCTACGCCATGTCCTGGCTCCGACGCCTTTACGACTGGGTCCTCCACTGGGCCGACTCTCCCTACGGCCCCGCCGCACTGTTTGTGCTGGCCTTTGCCGAGTCGATGTTTTTCCCGGTGCCGCCGGATGTATTGCTGATTGCGCTGTGCCTGGGCAACCGAACGAAGGCGCTGTACTTTGCGCTGATTTGCAGCGTGGCCTCTATCCTGGGAGGCATCG
>DATGCC010000781.1:0-2884 GCA_035312345.1 Rhodothermales bacterium | reverse complement strand
GATATGATGTCGAGAAAATTAACCTGGCTCCAGGCAGGAGCTGCGGTGCAGAATAGCAAGACAGTGCTTAGCAGGGATAGTTTGTAGTGTAGCGGCATAAGGCAGGTCGAAGAATCGTGGGTTAGGACGGTGCGGCGTGAGCAGCCAGGAGGTCAGCCACCTGACGGTGCCCGTGCGAACGGGCGAGGTCGAGCGCTGTGCGGTTTTGGGCATCAGCGAGCGAGGCATCGGCACCGGCTTCCAGCAACATCTGAGCCAGTGGTTCATGGCCGAACATGGTAGCAAACATCAGCGCAGTGGCTCCGGCACCGTTTTGCGTATCCACAGCGGCTCCGCGTTCGGGTAGACGGGCTGCTACATCGGGATAGCCTTTGAAGCAAAGGCCCATGAGGGGTGTATTGCCACTCGGGTCGGGTGTATCGGGATCCGCATCGTAGTCGAGTAGCAGGTCTACCATATCGGGTTGCTGGTTGTAGGCAGCGATCATCAGGAGCGTGTAGCCGCGAGCATCACGCAGGTCAGGATTGAGGTCCGCCTTCAGAAACATCTCCATCACTTTGACGTCGCCGCGCCGGGCAATCTCATGATAGTCAACAGTTTGGTGATCAATCATAATCGGCAGGGTAACGGTTGCGTGAAAAAAACATCGCCCCGGTACCACATGGATACCGGGGCGATAATAGAAGGGGAAAACAGGAGTGAAGTTTCCTCAAGCATATCCGCCTACAGCCTCTTCGTCGGGCACATCGTCGTTGACGCCGAGTTCGGCCTCTTTGTCATAACCGGCTTTGCCATTAGTGCCTAGCTCGCCGCCCGCCTTGATGGCTTCTTCTACGCTGCGACTGTAGTTTTCGTCGGCTTTATAGAAGTGCTCCAACTGGCGGTCGATGATTTCCTGGCGGCAGCCACCCAACGCCGAAGCAATGGATTGCACGAGGCGCGCCTTTTCGTCCTCACTCATCAGGCGGTACAGGTCGCCTGCCTGCGCGTAGTCGTCGTGGCCTTCACGGATGTTGTAGCGGAGGGCATCATAGGCGTGCTGGTCCGATAAATCAAATCGATTCGTCTTATATATTGCTATAGATAACAGTTATGAAACGATAAAGTCTTATGACCCTGACCCAGCTACGCTATGCAGTGGCGGTTGATATCCACCGGCATTTTGGCAGAGCGGCAGCGCAGTGTTGCGTCACGCAGCCTACGCTCAGCATGCAACTCCAGAAGCTAGAAGACGAACTGGGCTTTCCGCTTTTCGACCGGTCTCATCAACCCGTTGTGGCCACTGACCTCGGCGCGCATGTCATTTCCCAGGCGCGGGTGGTGCTGCGCGAACAGGAGCGCATCCGCGACCTTGTCGCTGATGTGGCCCACGATATGACAGGCACGTTGCATCTGGGCATCATCCCGACGCTGGCTCCATATGTTTTGCCGCTGGTGACGGTGCCCTTTGCCGAACAGTATCCAGGTATCGAAGTGCATGTGCGTGAGATGCCGACGGCACAAATCGTGGAACACCTCGCCACGGATCGGCTCCATGCTGGATTGATTGCCACGAAGGAAACGCAGCCGGGGCTGGAGTCACAGGTGCTTTTCACGGAGCCGTTTTATGCCTATGTAGCCTCGCAGCACCGCCTGGCAGGCAGTGAAACGATTCAACCGCAGGATCTGGTCGTGGACGATCTCTGGCTGCTGAGCGAAGGGCACTGCTTTCGGGATCAGGTGCTCAACCTGTGCGGCAAAGCGTCGCAGGCGGGGTGTGGCAATCCGGTTCGGTTCGAGAGCGGCAACCTGGAAACACTCCGGATTCTGGTCAACCGGACGGGCGGCATGACGCTACTGCCGTATCTGGCTACCCGGTATCTGAGCGCCGAAGAGCAGGCGTATGTGCGCCCTCTGTCAGTCCCGGTGCCGCGGCGCAAGGTGCGCGTCATCTACGGACATGCTTATCTGAAACGTCATCTGATCCAGGCGTATGTCGATACATTGCTGGCGGAGGTCACGCCGATGCTCGAAGCGATTCGGGGATAGGGTCTGGGCGTGTGGGGCAGAAGCCTCCCACACGCCCAGACCCCTGATCTTAGACAGTCTTCAGCTTCCAGCGGCCCATGCGGAAGACGACGACGCTGACGAGTGCCAGCACCGCCTGCACGATAGCGACGGCAGCAAAGACACCCGAGGCACCCATCCCCAGGGGATGCGCCAGGACGTACGCTAGCGGGATCTGGACCAGCCAGTAGCAGAAGAAGTTGATCCACGTAGGCGTGGTGGTGTCGCCTGCGCCATTGAAGGCTTGCGAGGTCACCATCCCGAACGCGAAGAACACGTACGTGTAGCTGACGATGCGGAGGCAGTCCGCGCCGTAGCTGATGACGGCGGCGTTGTCGGTGAAAATCATGATCAACTCCTCGGCTTGCAGCCACATCAGAAATGCTATCAGGCCCAGGAACGCCGCGTTGGCGAAGCTGGCAATCCACACACTCCGCTCGGCTTCGTCGGGCTGGCCCGCCCCCAGGTTTTGCCCGACCAGCGTGGCGGCGGCGTTGCCCATGCCCCACGATGGCATCAGCGCAAAGACAAGGATGCGGATGGCAATGGTGTAGCCTGCCAGCGCGTCGCTGCCGAAGTCGGCGAGGATACGGAAGAGGGCCAGCCAGCTTGCTGTGCCGATCAGGTACTGGATCATGCCGGGCAGGGCGATGCGCACCATCCGTTGCATCACATCGACCTGCACGCGCAGGTGCTGGCGCATCAGGCGCAGGCGTCCGTTGCCGCGCAGCAGCAAGTAGACCTGATACGCTACACCGATCCCGCGACCTACCGATGTGGCGATGGCAGCTCCAGCGATGCCCAGCGCCGGGATCGGGCCGAGGCCGAAGATCAGGAT
>DATGCC010000780.1:0-4271 GCA_035312345.1 Rhodothermales bacterium | reverse complement strand
GCGCAAAGCCTGGACGCCCAGGGCAAAACGGCTGAAGCCCAGCAGGCCCGCAAGGATTTTGAAGTCGCGTGGCAGCACGCCGACGTGACGCTCGCTGCTTCCCGATTTTAAGCAGTACCGTTAAGCAAGCAGGGGTTAGCGTTTGCTATCACCTCAAACCCTTAAAGCCATGACCAATAAAGAAGCTGTATCCATAGACGAAACAGGGCCGGATCTGATAACCGCCCGGCTGTCCGTGCAGGAAAGCCCCGAAGTGTGGTGGGAAGCCGACCCGATGGTTCGCGTCCGGGCGGATTTCCCACTGAGCGCCGAGAAGGGCAGCACAAGCACCGCCGTTGTCTACTTCGAACTGGAGCCGGGGTGTAAACTCGGCCGGCACACCGACAGCGCCGAAGAAGTGTTGCTGGTGCTCCAGGGGAACGCCGAGATCACTGTCGGCACCAAGAGCGGCCAGGTGTCGGCAGGCGAACTGGTGGTGGTGCCTGAGATGGTGCCACACAGCATCCATAACGTCGGAGACACGACGGTAAAAGTCGTCGGTTTCTTCCCAAGAGGACACATCGTCTCTGAGTTCGACCAGCCCTATGAACCCATGGGGCAGCGCATATTCGAGTTCTAGATCTTGCTGGATGATAAGGCATGAAACCTCGGTGGTTTTTGCAAGCCGAAGTAAGGCAGTAGAGACCACCGAGGTCTATGTCTAACCCTTGATGAAACCATACGCTTTTCTGGTGCGAAGCTGCTGCTTATCCAAAGGCGGGCCCTGTGCTGCACCGCATCCAAATAAATGTATCAACGTACTGTCGGCGGTGGAAACCGAGGGATGATAAAAAAGTGAGACGCCCATTTAGTGCTGCTCAAGGAAGAATAGCGATGAGAAATACAATGTCACCATTTTCAGAAAGCCCTGTTAGACGCCGGTCGCCATCCGTAGCGCCCGACCCCAATGATGGGGTATCGGCAGAGGAGCAGCCTATGGAAGACCTCCCCCATGCTTCGGAAGAGAGCTATCGTACAATTTTTGAGCTTGCCAGCGATGCCATCTTCGTCCACGACATCGAAACGGGTGCTATCCTTGACGCAAACCGAAAGGCATGTGAACTCCACGGCTGCACCCTCGATGAGTTAAAGGAACTGGGCCTCAGCGGCATCAGCGATGGCGAGCTGCCTTTCGACGCCGAACACGCGCAGGCGTATGTGCGCCGCGCCGCTGATGGCGAGCCACAACGCTTCGAGTGGCTGGTTCGGCGGAAAACAGGCGAGCGGCTCTGGGTAGAAGTCAGCCTCCACCGGGTGCGCATCCTAGGCAGTGAGCGCGTTATTGCCAGCGTGCGTAATATTGACGAGCGCAAGCAGGCCGAGGCCGCGCTGCAACGTGCTCATGACGAACTGGAAGCCCGCGTCGCGTCGCGGTCCTCCGATTTGGCCGAGCGCACGGCAGAACTGGCCCAGGCGGAGCAGCGCTTCCGGGCCGTGGTCGAAGCCAGTCCCACGCCGCTGTTGCTGAGCCGCCTTGATGACGGCACGATGCTGTATGCCAACGACCGCCTCGAAGCGCTTCTGGATGTTGCCCCCGGTAGTCTGATCGGGCAGAAAACACCAGATTTTTATTACGATCTAGCAGACCGTCCGCAGGTGCTCGAAACGGTGCGGAAGCAGGGCTACATACGCGATCTGGAACTGCGTATCAAGCGGGCAGACGGCACGCCCCGGTGGGTTTCGCTGTCGGTGCAGAACCTCACCTTCGATGGGGTGGCTGCCATCACAACCTCCTTCCTCGATATCACCGAGCGCAAGCAGACCGAGGCAGACCTGCGGCAGCGGACGCACGAGATGGAGGCGATCTTCCGTGCCCTGCCTGATCTCTACTTCCGCATGGAGGCGGATGGCACGATTCAGGACTACCGTGCCGGTCGTGCTTTTGGCCTCTATGTGCCGCCCGAAGCCTTCCTCGGCCAGCGTGTGCAGGAGGTGCTGCCTTCGCCGGTTGGGCCACAGGTGGGCGAAGCGCTCGAAAAGGTTGCACAGACCAGAGACCTCGTCCATTTTGAATATATGCTTCCGTTTGGGGAAGAGCGGCGCGATTTCGAGGCGCGCCTGCTGCCGCTCCCCGACGGGCAGGTGGTTGCCATCGTCCGCGATGTGACGGAGCGGAAGCTGGCGGAGGAAGCCCTGCGGGCCAGTGAAGAAAGCTACCGGGGGCTGTTCGATAGCCTCAGTGACCTGGTCTACATTCAGGATCTGGAAGGGCGTTTTCTGAATGTGAACGATGCCGTGCTACGCACCTATGGATACACCCAGGAAGAAATACTCGGCCAAACACCCGTCTTTCTCGCGGCCCCCGATGTGGACTTAGAGGAGACGGTGAAGCGTTTTCAGCAGGCTGTGGCTGGCGAGCCTCAGCGCTTCGAGTGGTGGGGACGTCGCAAGGATGGCAGTATCTTTCCAAAGGAGGTTGTGATCAAGCGTTCGACCTATTTCGGGCAGGATGTCGTCATTGCTGTCGCCCGCGACATTTCCGAACGCGTGGCGGCTGAAACTGCGTTGCGCGACAGCGAAGAACACTTCCGGCTGCTTATCGAAAATTCCTCGGATGTAGCCACCATCCTCGGGCCCGACGGCGTTAATCGGTATCAGAGTCCGTCTGTTGAGCGTGTGCTTGGGTATAGGCCAGAAGAGATGGTACATACCAGCGCCTTTGAGCGGGTCCATCCGGAGGATGCGGCTCAGGTGCGTGAGGTGCTGGGGGCCGCCATCAGCCAGCCGAACACGACGCATGTGGCCCAATTTCGCTATCGGCATAAGGATGGATCGTGGCGTGTGCTGGAGGCCACTGGTCGATTGTTGATCCCTGAAGATGCGTCAGCAGGAATTATTGTCAACTCCCGCGATGTGACTGAACGCAAGCGGGCTGAAGCTACGCTCCGTCTGCAAAAAACACTGTTGGAAGCCCAGGGCGAAGCCTCTATTGACGGTATCCTGGTGGTCTCCGAAGAAGGCAAGATCCTTTCCTACAACCAGCGTTTTGTCGAGATGTGGGGCCTTTCGCCGGAGGTGGTTGCTTCGCAGTCTGATGATGCCGCTATCCAGGCTGTACTCAATCAACTCCAGGATCCAGAGGAATTTCTAGCCCGTGTCGAACACCTCTACACCTATCCTGGAGAGACCGCCCGCGACGAAATTGTGCTGCGCGATGGGCGCGTCTTCGACCGGTACAGCGCACCCGTCATCAGCAACGAGGGCGATTATTACGGGCGCATCTGGTTTTTCCGCGACATGACGGCACAGAAGCGGCACGCTGAGGAGTTGGAGCAGGCCCGGCAGGAGGCGGAGCACGCCAGAGAGGAGGCCAGCCGCTATGCCCGGAGCATGGAGCGCGAGCTTGAGTTCGGTCGCAAGATTCAGGAAGGGCTCCTCCCCGCCACGTTGCCACAACCCGCAGGCTGGGAAATTGCGGTCCACTTCTGCCCCGTCTGGCAGGTGGCTGGCGACTTCTACGACGCCTTCGAACTCCCGAATGGCCACATCGGGCTCATCATCGCCGACGTTTCCGGGAAGGGGGTGGGTGCGGCGTTGTTCATGGCCCTGTTCCAGAGTCTGCTGCGGGCCTCCGCCGAGCGCGCCAGCGCGGTCACGAATGGTCCGGCACCTTCCGACGAGGCCATCCTGACAGAGGCCATCACCTCGACGAACGATTATATCACCCGGGTGCACAAACACGCCCATATGTTCGCCTCCGTCTTTTTTGGCCTGCTCGATCCTGAAACAGGCACCTTGCATTATGTGAACGCCGGGCACGAGCCGCCCGTGGTGATCGGACAGGAGGGAACCGGCCCGAGGCTCCTGCCGACCGGTCCTGCATTGGGCTTGATGGCAGGGGCTCCCTTCGAAGTGAGCACGGTCAAGCTGGCTTCCGGCGAAATGCTGCTGGCCTACACAGATGGCGTCACTGAAGCACGCAACGGCCGGCGCGACTTCTTCACCGAGGAGCGGCTGCTAAACGTTATTACGCAGCCCGCAGCCACCGCCACCACCTTGCTGGATCGAATCGAGCAGGCGGTGTGTGAATTCGCTGACAAGGCGGCTCCTTCGGATGATCTCACGCTCCTGGCTGTTCGGCGTGGCAAAAGCTGATGCTTGGAGGGCTACTTTGAGGAGGGTAGGCCCTGGAGCCGACGTCGCATATAGGTATGAAGCATGCGGCGTAGGGGTCGAAACGGATAGGTGGGGTCGAGGCGGCGAATCTGCTGTAGCGTGACTTCAGCTTCTTC
>DATGCC010000779.1:0-4082 GCA_035312345.1 Rhodothermales bacterium | reverse complement strand
TGGCCATCCTGATCGCGTGCCTCGGCCTCTTCGGGCTGGCAACACTGACCGTAGCACGGCGCACCAAAGAGATTGGCATCCGCAAAGTGCTCGGCGCGAGCGTGCCAAATCTGATCAAGATGCTCTCGAAAGACTTTGCCGTGCTGGTGCTCGTCGCGTTCGTCGTGGCCGTCCCAGCGGCCTACTTCGCCATGCAGGCCTGGCTCCAGGATTTCGCCTTCCGCATTACACCGGGCGCGGGAACGTTCGTGCTGGCAGGCCTGCTGGCGCTCGTCATCGCCCTCGCGACAGTGAGCTACCATGCGATCAAGGCAGCGCTCGCGGATCCCGTGAAATCATTGCGCTATGAGTAGGCTATGAGTTTCTGTTCATGCCTCTGTTTCTTTCATCTTCAAAGCTGACAGCTAACGGCTGATCGCTCATGCTTAAGAATTACCTCAAAATCGCGCTTCGCAGCGTGCGCAAACACAAAGGCTATGCGTTCATCAGTATCTCCAGCCTCGCCATCGGGCTGGCGGCGTGCCTGCTAATTGTGGGCTATGTGCAGGATGAACTGAGCTACGACCGATTTCACGACAACGCCGACCGGATAGCGCGGCTCGTGCGCGAGACGTCTGGCCTGTCTGCCGCGCCGATGGGGCCGACGATGGCCCGCGAACTCCCCGGCGTTTCGTATGCAGCACGCATCACGAGCGAAGACAAGGTAGGTGTGGAAGCTGCCGGCGGAGAGATGTTCTATGAGACGGTGTACCTGGCTGATTCGACCCTCTTCGATATCTTCGGTCTGCCCTTCGTCCAGGGCAATCCTGCCACAGCCCTGCGACGGCCCGACGGCCTCGTCCTCTCGGCATCCGCTGCCCAGCGCTACTTCGGTGACACCGACCCGCTGGGGCAAACGCTGACGCTTCACATTGATCAACTGGTGCCCTTTACGGTGACCGGCGTGATGGCGGATATGCCAGCCGCTTCGCATGTCCGGTTCGATATGCTGGCCTCCTTCGAGTTAGTGGCACAGCAGTCGAACCGCATGGACAACTGGAGCACCAACTGGCTCTTTACCTATCTGCTATTGGATGAGGGTACAACGCCAGCCGAGCTTGAAGCCCAATTACCAACGTTTTTCGAGCAGCAAACGGGCGAGACGTGGGATCACTTCCGCATCCAGCCCTTGCTCGATGTCCATCTCCGTTCTGCACATCTGGAATACGACATCGCGCCGCAGGGAAATATTACGTATGTCGTGCTCTTTTCGGCGGTGGCGGTGCTGATCCTGCTCATCGCGTGCATCAACTTCATGAACCTCGCCACGGCACGCTCCACGAAGCGGGCGCGGGAAGTGGGGATGCGTAAAGTGCTCGGAGCCGGGCGGCGGCAACTCATCACCCAGTTTCTCGGCGAGGCTTTTTTGCAGACGACGATGGCCCTGCTGCTTGCCGCGGGTCTGGTTTCGCTCCTGCTCCCGGCTTTCCGCAATTTGACAGGCAAAAACCTAGCCCTCACAATGGCGGATAGCGGGTTCGTGCTACTCGTCCTCATGGGTCTAACGCTTTTGACGGCGCTGGTAGCAGGCAGCTATCCAGCACTCTTTCTCTCCGCCACGCGCCCTATTCACACGCTCAAAGGCACGGGCGGGCAGCGGGCAGCAGGCGGGGTCTTGCGCAAAGGGTTGGTCGTTTTCCAGTTCGCCCTCTCTATCTTTCTGGTTGTCGCTACGCTGGTCATCCAGCAGCAGTTGGATTACGTCCAACAGGCACGGCTGGGCTTCGACAAAGAGCAAACCATCGTCATGGATTTCGACGAGGCGCTGGGCGAGCGCTATGAACTGATCAAGCAAGAGGTGCTCCGTCACCCAAACGTCCTGGCTGCTACCGCGTCCGACAACGTACCAGGCGAAGGCGTCAGTGATTTCCTCTATCGCCCCGAAGGCTGGCCCGAAAACGACCTACCGGGATGGGACACGTATTTCATTGATCCTGATTACCTCGGCACCCTTGGCATGGAGATAGAACGCGGACACGCTTTTCGGCCCTCTATGACCTCGGATACCAGTGGCTTTCTCATCAACAAAACCGCACACCAGGCTATTCTCAATCAGCTTGGGGATGAATGGACCGACCCTATCGGCAAGCATCTGGATTTCTACGTGCCGGGAGCCGAAGGCTGGCAGGTGCTCCGGGGCGGTCCCATCCTTGGCGTCGTGCAGGACTTCCACTACCGCTCTTTGCATGCCGAGATCGGACCGCTGGTGATGCAGGTGTTGCCACGCACGTTCGACTACCTACTCGTGAAAGTCAGCACCGACGACCTGCCCGGCACGTTGGCTTTCCTTGAAAACCAGTGGACCACGCTTGGCCCAGATCGTCCCTTCGAGTATGTGTTTCTGGAGAACACCTTTGGCCAACTCTACCGCGCTGAAGAACAAGCCGGGATGCTCTTCGGGGCCTTTTCGCTTCTGGCCATCCTTATTGCCTGCATGGGGCTGTTTGGCCTCGCCGCCTTTACGGCCGAGCAACGCACCAAAGAAATCGGCGTCCGCAAGGTCCTTGGCGCATCGGCGCGCAGCATTGTCCTGCTGCTCTCCAGCGATTTCGTGCGGCTTGTCGGCCTCGCCTTTCTGGTTAGCACTCCCCTGGCCTATCTGGCCATGCAACGCTGGCTCTACGACTTCGCCTACCACATCGACCTGACCTGGCCGATTTTTGCCCTGGCCGGGTTGACTGCCCTGGGTATTGCCTTACTCACCGTCAGTTATCAGGCCATCCGTGCGGCGCTCGCCGACCCGGTGCAATCGCTACGGTATGAGTAAAGCTATAAGCGGTCAGCTTTCAGCCATCAGCTTCTGAAAACGGGCCGCTTCTTTAAACTGAAAGCTGACGGCTAAAAGCTGAGAGCTATGATCAAGAACTACCTCAAAATCGCCCTTCGCAACTTGCGCAACCACAAGGGCTATACGAGTATCAATGTGGCCGGGCTGGCTATCGGGCTAACATGCTGCCTGCTAATTGCGCTTTTTGTGCGCTATGAACTGAGCTACGACCGATTCTTCGATCACACAGAAGACATCTACCGTATCGCTTGGCACTCGGAGATGCCGCAGACGCGCACGCCGCACCCGATGGCCAACGCGATGGTCGAGGACTTCCCCGAAGTGGTCGCTGCCACCAGCCTGACGCCGCTCTGGGGACCGGGCCTCACTCGACCCGCCTACACCATCCGCTACCAGGATCGGCAGTTCGATGAGGCCGGAGTGCTGGGCGTCGATAGTACCTTTTCCGAGGTGTTTTCCTTCCCCGTTGTGGCAGGCGACGCCCGCGCCGCACTGCGAGAGCCGGGCCGGATCCTGCTTACGGCCTCCATGGCCCGCAAATACTTTGGCGATGAAGACCCGCTCGGCAAACCGCTCCTCTTCAACGGAGAGATTGAACTGACCGTGGGAGCTGTGCTGGCCGATGTGCCAGAAGCAACCCACTTCCATTTCGATTTCTTGGTGTCCTACGTCAGCCTCAAAGCTGCCAATCCAGGCGATCCTTTTTTTACCTGGGAGGACTTCGGCCACTACAACTACATCCGGCTGGCCGAGGGCACCAATCCGGCTGCGCTCCGACACCAGCTTCCCGCCTGGAGCCAGCGCTACATCGATTTCTCGGCGGAGACGCAGGCCGCGATGGCCGCCGGGACGCGAGGCTTTCGCCTTCAACAACTCACCGACATTCATTTGCATTCGCAGATCCGGTGGGAGCTAGAACCAAACGGCAACATCGCGTACGTCTATATTTTCTCGGTGGCGGCGGTATTGCTACTGCTGATTGCCTGCATCAACTTTATGAACTTGGCAACGGCGCGTTCGGCCAAGCGGGCTCGCGAGGTAGGGATGCGCAAAACCCTTGGCGCGGCGCGACCCCAGCTTATCGCCCAATTCCTCGGCGAGTCGCTGTTGCTCAGTACCTCAGCGGTGCTGCTGGCTGTGGCACTGACGGAACTCTTGATGCCCTTCTTTAACAACCTGGCCGGAACCTCGTTGAGCCTGTGGCAACTGGACGGCCTGTCATTGATAGCGGGGCTGGCTGGCATTGCGCTGTTTA